>CAZOFW010000011.1:0-9517 GCA_964579365.1 uncultured Candidatus Saccharibacteria bacterium | reverse complement strand
GCATCAAATCTTGGAGAAAGTATCTTCTCAATAGCCTTAAGGTCTTCTTTTGTTAACATTCTGGAAGGATTTTTAATTTAATATCATATTTTACAATCTCCCTTTTTATATTTCCTGACCTAGAAAGACATAGTAACTTCTTGTAGTAAAAGTTTAACCTCTAGTAGTATAATTAAATGTTCTTTTTAAATAGTACACAAAGATTTCATATCCGTGTACTTATATATAGCGTGTTTCAATATTTCTCTCTAAAAAAGGAGGAGAAGGTGGCAAGAGAAGATAACGATGGGAAATTTTTCACCCTAGGGCTAGCACTAGTAGCAATACTATTTCTCTATTATGCCCTCAAGCAATCCATACAATCTGATTTGCCAAGACTCACTCGCCTTGGAACAGAAGAAACAACGATGCTAAGCTCTTTTCCGACATTTTTCCCAGAAGGAGAATATGTTTGTTATCCCACAATTGGAAAACATATCTTCTTCCAAAGCATAACTCAGGAGAAAAAGGTCTGCCAGAGAGGGGAAATTATTCTTGTCGAAGAAGATTATCTGACATATATCTGGTACAGATAACCAATGAGTGGGAGTTAATACCCCTTAATTCCCACTCAGATTTGAAACACGCTATCTCTTTTATGTTAATATGTTGTGTTATGGCAGAATTCTTTTCAAACATTTGGATATACCTCTCAACACTAGTTCTTTCTTTCAACGTTGTTACTATAGATATCCCAGATACCCAAGACATAGAGAAGAACAATGTTAAAACTACAAATACCATTGAAGTTAACGAGGTTAGAGAAAAGGTTCTTCCTAAGGCATACTCAGGTACAAAAACAACCGTAGATTGGTGGAAATATCCAAACAATATTAAGACAGTAAAGAGAAGTGGTAATGATCTACTTGTTCATGTAAACAAGGAGTACAAGTTACCCTCCACATATGCACCAAGTGATTTAGTAAAAGCTAGTAACTCTGGTATTAGGAATGGAGATAGCTTCTATCTTCGTAATATACTCATCAATGACCTAAGAGACTTAGTTAATGCTGCAAAAGCAGACAGCATAGATTTGAGCATAGTTTCTGGATACAGATCATACGCTACACAAGTAAGTACATACAATTACTGGGTACAGTATAATGGTGGGAACGTAGATGCTGCAGACAGAATATCTGCAAGAGCTGGACATAGTCAACATCAGCTTGGTACTGCTGTAGATTTTAGTAGCAAAGAGGTTAGTGACAATATTGGGACTAGGTTTAGTACTACAAAGGCAAGTGCATGGTTACAAAAGAATGCCTACAAATATGGGTTTGTGATGAGTTTTCCTTATGGTTATGAATACATAACTGGATTCAGTTATGAAAGTTGGCACTACAGATACATTGGAAAAACAAATACACTCCAGATGAAGAGTAGTGGTATGATATTAGAAGAGTTCTTAAGAAATAAAAATTAGAAAGATGAAAAGAGATAAGATTATAAATACAACTGGGAATACATATATCATTTTGGGTGCTATCCTCACTTTCGCATCTCTTTCTCTCCTTGCATATCCACAACTTCCATATATATTTAATAAATTAAATATTAGTTCCCCAGAGGTAGAAGCTGAAACACTTCAAACTCCAGTGACAGAAAAGAAAGAGGACGATACTGTTAAGCCTCCCGAGACACCACAGATTACGTTGCCCGAGAAAGATATTTCTCTAACAGAAACGAATACTTTAATTATCTCTAAGATCGGGGTTAAAGCAAAAATAATAACTGGGAAAGATCCTCTTAAAGCTTTGGATAAGGGACCATGGATGGTCTATGACTATGCAAATCCCGAACAAAACTATCTTAAACAAACAACCAAATCCGTTATTATTGCCTCTCATAGATTTGGATATTCTTCCTGGAGTACAGAATATAGAAATAAAGTTTCTTTCTTTAACCTCCCAAATACAAAAGTAGGAGACAAGATTACAATCATCTGGAATCAAAGAGAGTATATATATCAGATCTTCAAACTTGATGAAAATAAATATATCAAAGATATTGACGCAGATCTTATCCTATATACTTGCAAGTATTATAACTCCCCCATCCGCATATTTAGATTTGCAAACCTAGTCTCCATAAACGGAGAACCTGTTTAAGACACACGGCCTCCCCACACACATATATTGATATTTTTAATGGCTTATAGTATAATTCTCTTAGTTCTTTAATAAATTTATTATTGTCAATTATGAAAAACATATTTTCAGTATTGGCAACTTCCTTAGGTTTTATACTTCTTAACACATCTTCTATCTTAGCTGATGGTTACGGACATATACCTGTAGAGACATCTTTTATCTTAGATAACAAGAGTATCTTTGCTGGTATAGCGTTAGTAGCTTTTGGTTTAGGAATTGGTTTGATGTTAGAGGGTAAATATCTAAAGAGTAAAGCAAAAGCTTAATAGCTTTTGGTCAATAGAGTAGGGCACTGTTTATACATTGCTCTACAGTATTGATAGACCTTGGTAAATTTTAGAAACTACAAATAAAGATTCTGCTCCTTTAAAAATATAAACATATTTCCTTATTAAAAGATTCATAGATAGTGGTCATTTTGATCCTTATAATGTTTCTTTTAATAGAAACAATGTTCTTTAAAATAACTTGTATTATGTGATTAATAATCCATATTTATACAAGTATCATATGGAAGGTTATGGCAAATAATTTTCTCTTTTAGCTACAACTTTACCTTATTTCTTATATATCTATATATGTAGGATATGAGGTGAGGTTGTGGCGACCAAAACTGTTTGAAATAAAAATTCACTCATAAAGGAAAAAAGGAGAATAAAATGTTAAGAAGAATTGCATTCGGAATAGGAAGTCTATTTGTAATTGCGGCCCTGGTAATCGGGATAATCGTGTTAGTTCAATTCGCAAGAATGAATCAACAGCTTGCATCCCCAGCTCCAGTGGAAAACGCAGATCAGCTTGCGCACCTGGCCTATTGGTCATCTGCGACTGAAAAGGATCGCTGGCCTGATATGAAGCAATTCAATATCATTGCCTGCCACAATGATCCGGATTCCGATGGGAATGCGAAAGTCGTTTTCCTAATCGGGGAAAATATCCAAGTCGAAGATCTTCAATTGATCTACTACAACGGCTACACAGGTGTGTGGAATGATCAGGTCAAAAACCAGATTATCACCGAGATTCAAGACTCAGTGAGACCACACATACCAGGATTCACCCTGACCGAGGTAGAAATACTTCACGTTCAGTAAGCGCCACAACCACCTCCATATGAAATGGGCACCCCCTCTTAACAGAGGATTATTCTATTTGACTTAATTGTCGAAAAAAAATAATTTGGGTGCCCTTTTCTTTTATACACATATCCCATATATTTAAATATGAAGAAACTAGTTAAAATACTCCTCCTGATATTTATCATCCTTTCATTCTGTATATCCATACTCTATGGAACAAGGATATTAAACACACCTTACATATACGAATATTTAAATAATTCTTTAGTAGTAACAATACCAAACAAACTATGGTTTGAGATAAATAGCCAAAATGACTACCTCTCTAAAGGAGAAAATACAAAATATCTCTTTGAAAATGACTTAGTAAATTTCACAAAATCTGGATACAGTATTGGATATATTTATCCAACATATACTGCAAAAACAGAAAATGACACAACTTCCAAGACAGATACTGTAACAAGACAAAAAGATTCTTTGAAAATTCAAAGAACTATACAAACACAAAATTCTGGACTGTACGATAATTACATATCCAAGATAATATTCTCGAAATACGGGACATTTCTGAATAACACATACACACAAGACGGATGCGATATCGCAATATCCTCAACAAAAGGCGAAATTGAATATGACGAGAAATCTGCATCGGTGTTGATATCCTACAAGCTCAATGAAGTAGGAGAGATTAAAGATATACTTGATATTACAATACAGTGTAAAGGATTATGAGAAAGAAAATAATAATTACAGCTATTCTTCTGGCAAGTTATATATACTGCCTTTACTTTATATTCTTTAAACAAACAGTCGGATTATCCAATGATTTAGTTTTCGCAATAATATCTACATCATCAATATTTGTTTTACCAGCAATAATATCTAAACTCATTACAAAGAAATCATATTTCGGAATAGGATATGTTCTATCTACCTTAATATATCCACTGAGCTATTTGCTCATATATTCCCTTTCTAAATGGCTAGAATTCGAACCTCAAACACTTTACAGAGCACTAGCATATCTTTTCCTTACCTTTACAATCTTCTCTTTAATATTCCTTCTTTTTAAAAGAGACCTTAAAAATTATGTCTCTCTTAAAAGATCTTTTGTTATATATCTAGGGGTATTTTCTATTCTGCTTGGGATATATGTGTTTCTTCATATAAAAACAGATGCACTACTAAGTACAGATTTCCTTCAACACAATGCTGTCGCAAAAGAGATGGCAAATGGCAAACTATGTTTAACTCCAAATCAATGCTCAAATCTCTTCCAGAAGCTTGGGTATACTACATATTTTCATTCAATACAGGTTTTTATAACAACAGGCTTTAATCTTAATACTGGCATAGCATCAACAATCTTTAATTTCTCTTTAATAGCAAGTTTCGCTGTTTTAATAGCAAAAATTCTAAACAGATATTTTAGAAAGAAATCTTTAGTCTTACTTGGGATATTAATTTCAATAATGGTATTTGAAACTGGTGCTTATTCATTCGCTTTTATTATCCCCCAAACATTTGTTCTCTTTCTTTTCTTAAATATTCTTTCTGAAAGAAAGTTTAAATTAAGCTCACTCTTGTTCGTAATACCAATATTACTGGCGAATCATTTTATCTTTGGGCCAATTTTTTCTGCATTTGCCTTTATTTACTACCTCTTCCATCAGAAATTTAAGAAAGACTCGAACACGCTAAAGGTTCTTTCAATGATATCGTTTTTGGGTGTAATCGTGGCTTTGTTAGCAAATATGAGAGGGTTCAGTATTGAGAAATTCTTTCAGTTGTCAGATATTGGTCTACTTGGTAGTTTTACAAACTATTACTTTCCACAAAACCTCTCGTTTCTGTTTGCACAGTATGGATTCCTGATAATTCTATTTATCATCTCCACAATATTTATTTTCATCAAGAAAAAATCTGTACCATTCGCTTATTATTCAATTACATATGTATCACTATGTCTAATGTTCTTCTTCCTTGCACCAACCTATGCAAGCAAATTCTTGATTGGCTCCTCTGGATTTATGGCATTCTCGACAATATATATGATTAACAGCTTAAGATTTAATAAATGGATTCAAACAATTACGCTTTTATTAATTCTCCTCTCCTCCCTGCCTTTCTATCTTTCAAATTTTAAAAACTACCTTACCTTCTACACACAAAATACAGGAGTAATATCTGGAAGGACACAGGATGATACTTCCTTGATACAGTATCTTTCTAAAAAGAAAAATCTAGAATGCCAGATTGTCTCAGATCCATATACACAACTTGTCGTGCGAGGTGAGACTCTTTTCGAAACTGCAAAGGGACAGTACCAAGGCTTGGATACACGAAAAGCAATCGCTGAGTTCATTGCAAAACCAAATGACAAGACATATGAAAATATGATTGTACAGTATGATATAGATAGTCGCTTCTGCTTCCTTTACACATCCAGAATTGAATCCGCTGCTAGGTATATTAATCCAGAGAATATCCCATGGATAAACAATTTGTATGATTATGAAATCAACAATAATTACGGTGTATACAATCAAGACTTGGTAGACCTTTTACTAAATAAAGGATTTCATATTATCTACTCAGATTCAAACAATATCCTCTTCTCAAGAGAGTAGGGTACCTTACCCATGCGTTTTACTATAGGGCTGTTTCGTGGTATAATTAACTAGTTTCTAGCAATAGAAACTCTTTATTTAAAAGCTTTTTCTAATGAAAAGACTTTTTTTGAAAAATAAAACAGAATACGATTTTATATCCATATCCCATTACTTCTATCCAAGAGTGGGTGGATTAGAAAATATCGCATTCAACCTAATCTCTGGATTACAAGAAAAAGGACTAAACAGTATTACAATTTATGGCTCTAATAAAAGAGAATCTAGCACTATTAATGGTTTTCAAGCTGAAAGCTTTCCTGTATTAAATATATTTAATGGTACATATCCAATCTTCGGATTGAGATTTGCCATGTATATCCTTAAACTCCTCAATACAAACCCTAATGCACAAGTTTTAATACACAGCAGACACCTCACAAGTAGCTTGATCACTGCAATCCTTTGTATCCTCACTGGACATCAATATACAGTCCTTGAACATAATGCAGGACCAGTTTATTTCAAATCAGAAGTTACAAACAGACTAGCACAATGGGCAGATAGAAATATCTTCTCATTAGTACATAGATATGCAACAAATATAGTAACTGTATCCAAGGCCAGTAGAAAATGGGTCTCAAAAACATTCGGTATAGATAAAAGCTCTATTGATGTCATATACAATGGTTACAACAGCAAAGAGATTAGAAATTCAATATCAAGCAAAGAAAATATTGTAATTTGGGCTGCCAAATGGATTGAGGTAAAAGATCCAAGTACAACACTACGAGCATACAGAAAGATTGCAGATAGATATCCAAATTGGAAGTTCATATTAATCGGAGAGGGTAATTCTCTTAAAAAATACGGTCCATTACCTAACAATGTTGAGGTATTGTCAAAATTTATTAAACAGGAAGATCTCTTTAGATTATTAAAGAAATCCAGAATATATATTAACTCCTCTCTAAGCGAAGGTCTCTCCCTTGGTATTCTGGAAGCTTCAGCTTTTGGAAATATCCCCGTAATATCTGACGCGCCAAGTAACAAGGAAATTGCCAAAGAGATTGGTACATCAGATTATGTATTCAAAAAAGGTAATAGCCTTAATCTCGCAGATAAGATTGAGCAGGCTATCGGAAACTGTTCAAATACAAAGATCATAAATCAGATTATTAAGAACACAAATACCAAATTTAACAACAACACAATGGTAAGAAATTACTACAAATATCTCTATCCAGAACATCTCAAAGCTGAGACTCTTTCAAAGATGTCAATCGTAATACCTGCATTCAACGAAGAGAGATCCATTCTTTCACTTCTGGAGAAAGTTGTCGAAGTAAAATTGCCAAGAGATATTAGAAAAGAGATAGTAATAGTTAATGACTGTTCGACAGATGAGACAAGAGACCTCTTAGAAAGCTACATTAGAAAAAACAGAAGATATGCTGAATTCAAACTTCTAGATAATGAAAAAAATCTCGGTAAATCTCAGACTGTTAAACACGGTATATTACATACAACAGGGGATTTAGTAGTTGTACAGGATGCAGATCTTGAATACAATCCAAATGATCTCTCAGTGTTTGTTGAGACATTCCTTGCACATCCTAATACAGATGTAATCTATGGAAATAGATTTAACAATATAAATAGATTCATCAGTCCAACACACTATCTCGGAAACAAATTTGTAACATTACTTTCAAATATCTTTACATCTAGAAATGGTCTCGTGGTTAAAGATATGGAGACCTGTTACAAGATGGCCAAGGGAGATATTTTTAGAGATTTAATCTCTAGATTAGAATCAACAACAAACTTTGGTATTGAGCCAGAGATTACAGCAAAGTTCGCTAATTGGAAAAAATCAAATGGTAAAAAGTTAAACCTTAAACAATTGGACATATATTACAAACCAAGAGGACAAGAGGATGGTAAGAAGATGAGGTGGTTTAAACATGGATTTGAAGCGTTAAAAGAGATCGTATATTTTAATACTCAGAAGAAGATATTCTCTCAAAAGCAGGAAGCCATTCCTTCTTTAAAAGTCTAAAAGATTCTCATATATTTGACTCCTAATTAACATACATACTATACTAGATGTGTCTAAATTAAATCTGCCAATTTTATGGATTTTCAAGATAATACAAATCCTCCTTCTGACTTAAATAATGCAATGCCAACTGAAACTCCTGCACCAATACCTACTGAATTTGACCAACCATCCAACCAAGTAGAATCTACTTCACCAATTTCTCATATTGATTCTAATACACCTTTGGATTTGGGGGACACTTCCCAGGGGTATACAGGTAGGTTAAGAGAGTATACAGAAGTAGCAAATCCACCATTAGCCCAGGAGCCTTTACAAACAGAAACCCTTGATAATACATTCCAAGAACCAGTACAAACAGAAATAATTAATCCTACATTCGAGGAGCCAATTCAAACAGAAAATACTACCGATCGTGAAGCTATTACTCCCGAACAGGAAAAATTAAATATTGAATTTGCATCCTTTATGAAAGAGCAATTCCCAGCGGCATTTACCGGGGAGGGCTTTGGTGCAGATACAATATATACAGCAAGTGTTGGTGATTATATCGATTCAAAAGCTTTTGCCTCCTTCCAAATGCTAGAAAGCAATTTAAATCTCACAGCAACAAGACAGAATTTGTTTAGAGCTTTAGATAGTGTAAAAGGATATCCAGAGGTAGTTGAATCCACTGATATGAAAGCAATAATTGAAGATCTCCTATCCTTCGATGGCTCCATTATATTTTCAAAAGATGGATTACAATTCACAAATGGTAAAATTCCTGGAGCAATAACTATGCTAAGACCAGAATCGTTAAAGGGTTTCAAGAGAGATGATGTAGATAAGTTATTCGAAGCTCTTAAAGTTGTTAATTCTTTAGCAGAATTAAAACGAACAGAAGAGGAAGAAGAAAGAAAGAATATAATAAATACAGTTGAGGATTTAAAAGATCTCTTACCAACAACAAAGCCCTCAATTTAACAATTGGAAATTCATCTGTTTAGAAACAAGTCTGATGTAGAGTTCTCCTTACAAGAGTTCTCTGAGTTTATCTAAGGTCATTTTATTTGCTTCAAGAGCTTCTTTCTCAACTTTATTCAATCTTTGCTGTTCGTTCCTAAACTCACAAACTTTCTTGAAAACAGATATCTCGAATTCTGAGAAACTTTTCAAAGAATCCGGAGCCAGATTTGAACCTCGATTTCCGGATCCGTCTTCTGATTTCAAGATAATACCCTGCCTAGAGAAACTTGGCCTGGAGCCACCTGTTAATATCCTCGTCATAAGAATGCTCTTATTTGGATGAATCCTACTATCACTTATATTTTCTAATATCTCTGGTAATTTAAACAAAACGTCAGCCCTTTCTTTCGACATATTAGATAAATTTAGTCCATCTAAACTCCTCTTGTTATAAACATAATTCTCTCGTCCAAGATTATCGACAAATGATTTAAGAATCACTTCTTTATTACCATCATTCGTTTGCTGCTCTTCAAAAGCATCTGGGTATTTCTCTAATAGCAGAGACCCTACACCTTCGTTATATATCTCTTGCTCAGTCAATCCACCATTCTCATATTCAGT
>CAZOFW010000010.1:0-19403 GCA_964579365.1 uncultured Candidatus Saccharibacteria bacterium | reverse complement strand
TCTGTTGCAACTCTCTGCATAGATTCAACAAGAATTTTTTGTGCACTTTCGTCAGCAATTGCTTCTATATTTTTCTCTGCTTGTCTAATCTTTTTAGCTTCGTAACCCTTAAGATCTTCTTCAATCTCTTTCATCAAGTTTTCTTTTGCTTCATCTCTAGACAAACCAGAAATCTTTTCTAATTCTGTTTTCAATTGTGTTCTAGTATTTTCTAATCTTTTGTTTCCCTCTTTAAGTTGAGTCTCTATCTGAATTAAATCTTCACTTTTTTCATCCAAAATCTTGGATCTCTTGTTTAAAGCTTTCTCTCTTTCAATTAAAATCTCTTCATGCTCTGTACTCTCTTTTCTAATCTCTCTCAATCTTCTCTCTTCTCTTTCCCTTAACTCTCCAATTTCATCTTCCGCTTCTTCAAACTTCTTACTCATCATTTTTTTCGCAGCACTTTCAATTTCTTTCTCTGGGATTTTTCTTACATCTACCCATTTAAAAACATATTTCAATAGTGCTACAGATCCTGCACCTGTAACTAAAACAGCTGCAAGAATACCTAATAAGATATCCATTATCTTAAAATAACAATTTAACTTGTCCTTTGTTTAAACCCTTTTTTGGAAACTCGCAGCAAAACTGCTGCTAATTAATGAATATATTCTATTTTCAGTTAAATATATTTTCATTTATATATTAATTTCTTTATCAAAAACAATTCTTATTTATTAAAAAGTGTTTAAATACTAGGACTTTCTAATAATATCATCTTTTGTTTAATTCCTCAATTAACCTTTGATAATAACGAAGGTTATGAATTGTAGCTAATGTCATACCCGTAGCTTCTCCAACCTTTAACATTTGATGGACATATGCTCTGCTATGGTTCTTACAAGTATAACAATCACACTTGGAATCTATTGGCTTTTGATCGGTTGCATACTCTGCATTACTAATTCTCAGAACCTCTCCATCAATATCTGAAGAGTACAAAGTTCCATGCCTTGCATTTCTAGTAACCAAGACGGTATCAAAGACCTTGTAACCAATCTCTGCTGCATTTCGTATATCCTGTGGCTTACCAACACCCATTGCATATTTGAATTTGTCTTTTGTAGTATTCTCTATCACAGCCTTCATTTCATCTAACACTAACTGTCCCTCATCATTTACAACAAATCCTCCGAAATTGTATCCGTCAAAATCCATTACTGATAGTTCCTCTGCACATCTCTTTCTTAAGTCAGGATAATTAGCTCCCTGTACTACGCAGCTTAGTAACTTACCCGTTTCCTTTGTACCACCATATACATTCTCAAAATGCTCTTTACATCTTTTTGCCCACTTTACTGTTCTCTCTACAGATTCCAAAGCTTCCTCTCTTGTTAAGTTCGTTTTTCTACAATCGTCCAATGTAACAAGAATATCTGAACCAATCTTCATCTGTATATCTATAGAGCTCTCTGGAGTTAATTCATATACATCTCCCGTTAGTGGAGATTTAAAAGTAGCACCATTTTCGTGTACCTTACCACTCCATTTCTTTGAATGAATTAAAGAAAATACTTGGAAACCACCAGAATCTGTTAATACTATCCCGTCCCAATTCATAAATTCCTTTATACCACCTAATTGCTGAATCCTGTCTGGACCAGGAGACATGAGCAAATGTAACGTATTTGTAACAATTCCAGTAGTTCCTGTTTCTTTTAATTGCTCAGTCGTTAGAAATCTAACAGCACCCCTAGTTGCATCTGGAAGAAATATATATTGTTTTCCGAAATCTTTTAATTCCATATATTTAAATTACTAACATACTATCACCATAGCTTAAAAATTTGTAATCCCCCTCCAAAGCTTCCTTGTATGCTTTCTTTGTTAATTCTGTCCCAGCAAAAGAAGAAACAAGAAGAATTAGACTAGAATCTGGCATATGGAAATTGGTAACTAAATGATCAACACACTTCCAATTGTAACCTGGGTATATATACAGTTCCGTGCTTCCTTCAAATTCATGGATAAAACCACTATCATCCGCAACACTCTCAAGAGTTCTTGCAACTGTAGTACCAAATGCCCAAATATTTTTTCCATTTCTTTTTGCTTCATTTACCAATTCAACTGTATCTTTAGAAACAGATATTTTCTCACTATGTATTTTATGTTCCTCTATCTCTTCCTCTCTTACTGGGGCAAAGGTTCCCCAACCTACTTCTAATTCAATTTTAGCTGTTTTTACGCCTTTTTTTTGTATGTCAGCCAGTATTTCACCTGTTAGGTTCAAACTAGCCGTAGGAGCTGCTACAGAGCCTTCTAAGCGTGCAAAAACGGTGTTGTAACGGATATAATCATCTGAATTATCCTTCCTTTTCATATATGGGGGTATTGGGGTATGTCCAATGGATTCAAAGATGGTTTCTGCCTTCGTATTTAGAGGTTTTATTAGGAATCCACTGTCCTTTCTACCAACAATTTCTATCTCAACATCTCCACTTTTAAGGATATCTCCATTTTTTACATACCTTCCTCCCTTTACAAGACAGTACCAGTTTCCATCTTCCGTGTGGTTTAAAAAAAGTATCTCCAATTCTCTTCCTTTCTCTGTTTGAAAGAATGTTCTCCTTTTCTCTACCTTGGTTTCGTTTAGTACAATTACATCTCCCTCTCTAAGATATTCCACAACGTCTGAGTAGTCTCGATGCAATATATCTTCACTCTTTCGATCTACAACTAACAATTTAGTTGTTCCTCTTTCCCTTGGTGGAAATTTAGCAATTTTCTCTTCTGGTAAATTGTATTTAAATTCTGACATTTTCATGGCTTGTATTATACCAATTTATATCTATATGGAGTAAAATTACTTCTATGAGAGATTTAATTAAAGAACCCGTAAAAACAGTTTTCCTTGGTTCCGGATGGGAGTCCTTGGAAACTTTAAAAACTTTGGATGAGGACAATCGTTTCAGTATTGTTGCAGTTGTTACTCCTCCAGATTCTTTGGTTGGAAGAAAACAAATATCTACACCTTCAGAGGTAAAGAAGTATGCCTTGGAGAAAGGCATTTCGGTTGTACATACAGAAAAACAGAAAGAGAAATATCTTGCTCTTGCAGAGAAATACACTCCTGAGCTTGTTGTATGTAAGGCATTTGGGGAGATTGTTCCAAAGGAGTTCCTTGAGTATCCAAAATATGGGTGTATTAATATACACTTTTCGTTACTTCCTAAATACAGGGGTGCCGTTCCTATACAGAAAGCACTTCTAGATGGTGAGAAGAAAACAGGGATATCCATAATGTTAATGTCTGAGGGTCTGGATGAGGGAGATATTTTACAAGTTTTCGAAGAAGATATTCTAGATACTGACACAAATCTGTCTTTGAGAGAAAGATTAGTAAAGAAGAGTTCAGATGTTCTTGGAGATGTATTAGAGAGCTGGATTGCTGGAGAGATTACTGCAGTAAAGCAGAACCACGAGGAGGCTACTTACTGTTGGCAGAAAGATATTTCTAAAGAGAATGCACAGATTAATTGGAAGATGCAAACGCCTGAGCAGATAGAGAGAATGGTTAGGGCATTTATACCATGGCCAATTGCTTGGACAGTGATACAGAATGATTTAAAAAATATTGCTGGGAAATCCGTGAAGCTATTTAAAGCAGAATTAGTTGAATGTAGCTCAGAGAAAAATCCGGGAGATATTTTTGTTAAGGACGATATGCTTCTTTTTGCAACTAAAGACCCACTTGTATGTTTAAGAGTATTGGAATTGCAGATTGAAGGAAAAAACAAAATGAATGAGAGAGAATTTGTTAATGGAATTAGAATATAGTTGCGCAAGTATCCAATAAGCCGAATTCTGTATAACGACGATTATCTATCTAAGCGGTATTACCTTGCTCCAGATGGGGGTTACCTCGCAATACAGTATTACTACTGTACCCGGTGGTCTCTTACACCACCATTTCACCCTTACCTAGTAAACTAGGCGGTATAACTTTCTGTTGCCCTTTTCTCCAAAAGATCACTCCCCTCCAACTCACATTGGCATCTATCTCGAAATATGTTCGAGACCGACATGGAGTCCGGACTTTCCTCTCTCACTAAAATTAGCAAGAGCAATCATCTAGGAATACTTGCGCAACGACTATTATACTATTTTTTAGCCCTTTTCTGAATAATAACAACAGGAATGACTACTGCTGCTATTACTGGAGAGAAGACCAATACATAGATAAGTCCTGTCCCTAGGAACTTTCCAAATCCTACTAATGTTCGACCTGCATCCTTTAATATCCCTAATGGCTCCCATTTGTCATCTGAAAGCTGCGAACCTACTGAACTCTGAGTCATATAAACTGTAATATATGAATAGCTTGTCTGATTATCTAAATTCTTTAACTGAGTCTGTATTGATTCAATTTCCGTTCTTGTTGAAGCTAATTCCTTCTGTACAGCAAGAATCTCTGTAACTGTTTTTGCTGATTTAAGGATAGTGTTGTACTGAGTTTCTAATTTTCGTAGATTTGCTAATCTAGTTTCTAAATCTTGTACTGTTTCTGATACATCTGTTGAGCCTATTGCCGAATATGTAAAATCTCCTGGAAGCTCTTTAATTTTGTTATACAAAGTTTCAAACTTTGATTCTTCTATCTTAATTGTAAGAGTAATATATCTTTCACTTCCCTTTCCTGAGTCCTGCAAATTAGTCGTTGTGGCACCATACGTAGTTTCTAAAGCTTGTATAGAGGCAAGCGTAGCATCCATATCATCTGCGGACATAGTAATATTTGCTGTCTTTATGATGTCCTGATTAGAACTTGTAATGGTAGGTGCCGATCCTTCATCCATATATACTCCACCTTTGGCATCTGACCCTGTTACATAATCTGGTGACACACTTATTGGGCTCTCAACATTACCCCTTACGACTGTATTAGCATAGGTTACGATCAGGTATGCAACAAACATCCCGACTAGCGTTAGTGGTATTGCTAAAATAATTATCCAAAATTTCTTTGAGGTACTTTTCATATACTAAATATAATAACTTAGTATCTAAATGCTATCTAAATATGGGAACAATATCAACGAGGAACTATCTCTTTGAGAACTGTGGTTTCTTTCTTGCTTTAAGTTGACTGTATTTCTTTCTTTCAACTTCTCTTCTATCTCTTGTAACAAGCTCTTCTTTTCTTAAGATTGTTTTAAGCTCTGGGTTCATGTCGTAGATTGCTCTAGCAAGTCCAAGTCTTATTGCATCTGCCTGTCCTGTTATTCCACCACCATTTACATGTGCAGAGAAGTAATATCTCTTCTCTAATCCTGTTACTATCAATGGTCTTTCGATGTACAGTGCTGTTTTGTTTGAATCTTTAACAAAATCTACTAAGGCCTTACCATTTACTGTAGATGCTTTACTTCCTTCAAAGATTCTTACTCTTGCTGTTGATCTTTTTCTTCTTCCTGTACTTTCGAAATATTTCTCCACTATTTAGTAATATTATAATTTAATCTCAATAGGTTTCTGACCACCATTCTTATGTTCCTCTGTAGGATATACATACAATCTTGGCATTCTAGTATCTCTTAATTTGTTATTTGGTAACATATTCAAAACTGCATTCTTAATAATTCTTGGGGAATCTTCTTTGAGTAATTTTGAGAATGCGATCTCTTTTAGACCACCTGGATATGTTGAGTGAGTGTAGTAAACTTTGGTTGCTTCTTTTCCTCTGGTTAATTTGATGTGATCACTGTTTATGACTATTACATAATCTCCGTTATCTAGATTTGGAACTGAATTTACTTTTTCTTTTCCAATTAGAAGAGAGGCTATCTTTGTTGCAGCTCTACCCAATATCTGGTCTTTTACATCTACGATGTACCAATTTCTTTTTACATCTTCTTTTTTTGTCCAGGTTGTTTTATATTTCATTCTCTATATTTCTTAATTAAAGTCCGGATCTGCTCTTAGCTCTCTCTGTTTTCTTAAATACTGTAGATTTATCTATGCTCTTCTGTGCGGATCTCTTCTCTAAGTCTGCTTTATTAACTTCTGTTTCCTTTATCTCTTTCTTGTCATCTTCCTTTGTCTTCTTTGCTACTACTTTACCTTTCTTTTTTGCCAAACCTATTAATTCTATTCTTGACTCTTCTGTATTATCTCCTTTTCTGAATCCAACTTTTCTAATTACAATTCCAGTTTTCTCTTTTGTAGAATATTCCATTGCTTTCTTTACTAATTCATCATTGCCGAATACGTTTTGTAAATCTCTTCTCAAAACTAAGGCGTTCTTAGGCGTTTTCATTTTTGAAATCAAAGATTCTACAGTCTGCTTTAAAGCCTTTGCTCTTGCAGAGGATGTAACAATTTGACCACTCTTAAAGAGAGATCTTGTTAAATTGAGCATAAGCAAATTTCTGTTTGATGCTTTTCTTCCTAATTTTGATTTCTTAACTCCTTTGTACATTCTTAGATTCCTCTGATGTTAATACCGTACTGGTTTAAAAGTTCTAATACTTCATTCAAAGATTTGTTTCCAAATCCTGGTAAGTTCAAAAGATCTGTTGCTGTTGTGCTTCTTAAGTCTGCAACTGTTTTGTAGTTACCCGCTAAAAGTCCTGTTTTGGATCTCTTAGATATTGGTAAATCTTCTACTTTCCAACTTCCAATTTCATCATTAATTATTGTTGTCTCTTCCTCTACTACTTCTACTTTGTTTGCTTCTTCTGCAAGTATTTCTACTTCTTTCTGAGAAATTCCCATTGCAATCATTACTTTTCCTGCAAATTCCTGAAGTATTTTTGCAGATTCTACCAAAGCATCTTTAGGAGTAATACTTCCATCAGTTGTTACACCAATCAATACTGCATCCAAGTCTGTTTCCTGTCCTTTTCTTGCTTGTTCAACACTTAAGCTGATCTTCTCTATAGGAGAGAAATCACAATCAAGAGGGATTAGTCCTACTTCTTTTCTTGCATTCTGATCTATGCTTTTATATCCAATTCCTGATACTACAGTTAATTCCATATCTAATTTTGAAGATGCATCTGTTAGTGTAGCAATGTGTAAATCTTTGTTTACTACTTCAAGATCTCCTGATATTTCAATATCTGAAGCTTTAACTTCTTTCTTTCCCTTTGCAGAGATTTTACAAGTGAAGACCTCATCTAGGTTTGTTTTGAATTTTACCTGTTTTAAGTTCAAGATTACGTCAACCATATCCTCTTTTATACCTTCTATTGTTGAGTATTCATGCTCTACACCAGCAATCTTAACCTGGGTAATTCCTGTTCCCTTAAGACTAGAGTAAAGAATTCTTCTCAATCCATTTCCAAGTGTATTTCCATATCCTCTTGGAAGAGGGGAAATTTCAAAGAGTCCGAAGTTGTCTTTCTCTTCTTTTATTACTACTTTTATATCTGTAAAAGCTTCCATGTATTTTTTATTAAAAATTATCTTGAGTAGAACTCAATTACAAGGTTTTCCTTAATACCTTCATCGATATCTTCTCTTATTGGTAGGTTTGCAACTGTACATTTTGAATCCTTTGTTTCAATCCATTTAGGTGTAGCAAAGAATTTCTTTGAAGGTGCAAGTTTAGCCAATTTTAATTCAACACTATCTCCTTCTTTTAGTTCAAGAGATGGGATTCTACATTTAGAATCATTCAATTTTACATGTCCATGAACAACTGCTTGTCTTGCAGAGTTTCTTGAATGTGCAAGTCCTGCTAAATACAAAACGTTGTCCAGTCTTAATTCTAGAATTCTTAAAAGCTCTAATCCTTTATCTGAATTTCTAGCTTTTGATCTTCTATCTGCTTCTTTAAACACAGATTTCATTTGTTTCTCTCTCAATCCATATGTTCTCTTAACTTTCTGCTTCTCTCTAAGTTGAATACCGTAGTTAGATAATCTGGTTTTTCTTTTACTTCCATGTTGTCCAGGAACAAAAGGTTTTCTTTGTAATCCATTCTTATCTGAGAAAGATCTCTCACCTTTAAGGTGGAGGTTTACTCCTTCTCTTCTACTTAATCTTTCTTTTGGTCCTGTATATCTACCCATTTAATTAATTAATCGTTATATATTATTATTTTCTTGGCAATTTTCTTGCTCTACAACCGTTATGTGGGATAGGGGTTCTATCTACCAACATCGTAACTTTAAGTCCGGCACTATCTAGTCCTTTAACAGCAGAATTTCTTCCTGCTCCTGGTCCTTTGATAAATACCTTAACTTCTTTCAATCCAAATTTCTTGATTACTCTTTCTGCTACTTCAATTGCTGCTTTTGTAGCTGCAAATGCTGTACTTCTTCTTGCACCCTTAAACCCAACCATACTTGGAGACCCCTGACCCAAAACTTCTCCATTCTCATCTGTTAATGTAATGATCGTGTTATTAAAAGTGGACTGTATTGCTGCCATTCCACTTGTAACAACTTTCTTAGCTTTTTTACTTGTCTTTGCTTTTGCCATTTAATTAATAGTTATGTTATGTTTTCTCTAAAACTCTCTTAAGTCCACCAACAGCTCTTCCTCTACCTTTTCTTGTTCTAGCATTATGTCTAGTTCTTTGTCCTCTTACTGGTAATCCAAGTTTATGTCTAATCCCTCTGTAGCATCTAATATCTTTCAATCTTTTAATATCTCTAAAGATGTTCTGTCTTAATTCTCCCTCTACTACAAAATTCTCTTCAATATATTTTCTAATTACATCCAACTGTACTTCGGTAAGATCTTTTATCTTTGTATTCTCATCTATCTTGGTCTTTTTGCACATTTCCTTTGCGCTTGTTTCTCCAACACCATAGATTCCGAGTAATGCTACCCAGAGTCTCTTTTCATTTTCTATTTCTATTCCTGCGATTCTTGCCATTAAATATAATTAAAAAAATATTAACCTTGTCTTTGCTTATGTTTAGGATTCTTTTTACAGTACACATAAACTCTTCTGCCTCTTTTTACGGAGTAACAATCTGGACATCTTTTTTTTACAGAAGCTTGTACTTTCATTTTAGTTCATATATCTATATGTTATTCTTCCCTTTTCTTTATCATAGGGGCTCATCTCTATCTTGACCTTATCTCCTTCAAGAATTCGAATGTAGTGCATTCTCATTTTTCCTGAAAGATACCCTATTACATTATGCTTTTCTCCGTTTACATCTATCTCAACAACAAATTGAGTGTTTGGCAAACTTTCTTTCACCACTCCCTCAAATTCAAATACTTTTTTACTGTCAATCATTATTAGCTATTCTATGTAAACAGACTCCCAAGCATTATATCAAAGTAGCGCCTTTGTTTCAACAAAATCGTGAAATAATGCGTTACCTGAAAGGGAACAGAGAAAGAATATCAAAAAAACCGATTATTTACAAGTTTAATTGCCTAATTATCTCTTGGTGAATCTCATCAATACTTGGCGAAGCATCCACTTCTTTTACGATTCCTCTGTTTGAATATTCGATGAGTATTGGTGCGATTGTCCTTTGATACTCATTGTACAAACTTTTCGTTCTTTCGAGGGTATCGTCTTCTCTTTGAATTAGCTTCATACCACACTTATCACAGTAGCCTTCTACAGTCTCTCTTTTGTACTTTTTGTGGTATGTAGCGCTACATCTTGGACATGTCCACCTAAGAGTTCTTCTCTCAATTGCCATCTCTTCAGAGAGTTTTAGATGTAAAAAGACATCTAACTTTCTCCCATATTGAGCTAATAATTCGTCCAATAATGGGACTTGACCTATATCTCTTACAACAGAAACCAGCATCCAATCTTTCTCCTGGTTAAACTTAGTCAACCATTTTGAGAACATCTTGTATGTTAACTCATTTGGGACAAACTTCCCTACATGCCAATATTCATACGCTTTAATTGCATCTATATCTCCTTCAGAATACATCTGTCTAAACATCTCTCCTGTTCCAATCTTTTCTATCTCAAATTTCTCTTCAAGAAGTTCTACCTGTGTATCTTTGCCGGATCCGGAAGGGCCATGGAAGAGTATGGTTTTCATAGTTTGTACTAAATTAGGTCAAGATTATTAATAGATATGATAGCACAAATATATTACACCAGAAAACAGTATCTAGAGGTATTTATCGTAACTTCGCACAATCATCATGGACTCTATCTGCCTCTTCATATCAAGAACAACTCCTACTACAATGAGAAGACCTGTCCCAGATATTACTGTTGCGGTTATAAATCCTGTATTTATGAAGATGTTTGGGAGAATAGAGACCAAAGCTAAGAAGAGTGCTCCTACTGCTGCTAATCTGAAGCTTACCTTTCTCAAATATTCTGAAGTCTCGTTACCCGGCCTGATTCCTTGAATAAATGCGCCCTGCTTTTGAAGATTCTCCGATAGTTCATCAGTATTGAAGACGACTGTAAGATAGAAGAAGGAGAAGACAATTATTAATACGAATACGGAGATATTGTAGAAATACTGGTTATTCATCAGTTCTAGTATTTTGTTTCCCCATATTGTTATATTCTCAGAGTAATCTTTACTTACGAGAAATTTACCAATTAATTGAGGAAAAGAGAACAGTGACATTGCGAAGATAACTGGCATAACACCAGATTGAGTTAACTTAATAGGAATATAACTGTCCATTGCTCCGCCAGCTCGAACCCTCCTTGAATACTGGATTGGGACTCTTCTTTCCGTTTGAGTGATAATGATAGTCGCAACAATTAATAGAACAGAGATTCCAATAAAGAAACTCTTCTGGAGAGGATCCATTGTTAAGAAATTCGTCCTAACTGTTCCAGGAATACCCGAGAGTATTCCAAGCATAATAAGGTAGGAAGTTCCTCCTCCGATACCATCTTCAGATATCAATTCTCCCATCCACATCATTACAACAGCACCGGCAGTTAGTGTAGCAGCCATGACCACTAATTCCAAAGTTCCCAAGGTTCCAATAAGCCCAAAGCCTCTAAGTGTTGAATATATTACAAATGACTGAAGAATTGCTAGAGGTACAGTTGCTAATCTTGTATACATACTGATTTTTCTTCTTCCTTCTGGGCCTTCTTTTCTAAGCTCTTGAAGTTTTGGTATTACTGTTCCAAGAAGTTGGAAAATGATAGAAGCGTTAATATATGGTGTAAGTCCTATTGCCACTATTGTTGCAGATTCTAAAACACCTCCAGATACAGTTGAGAGTATATCCCCAAATTGAGTACCTTTAAATAGTTCTACTAATGCATCAGCTGGTATACCAGAAATAGGGACTGCGGAAAGTACTCTATAGATTAGAAGTATTAAAATAGAGAAGATTATTTTATTACGAATCTCCTTTGTCTTGAAAATAGACTTTATGCGATCTTTTATATTTATCATTTTTAAGAGGCTATTTTATAGATCCTCCGGCTTTCTCAATTTTTGCTCTAGCAGAGGATGATACTAACTCAATTCCTTCGATTGTTATCTTTTTCTTTATATCTCCATTTCCAAGAATCTTTACTGAAGCTGCATTTTTTCTAACAATTCCCTTTTCTTTTAGAGATTCAACTGTTACTGTTTCTCCTTCTTTAAAGTTCTCTTCTAGTGTAAACACATTAACTGCTGCATTTTCTACTTTAAATTTGTTATTAAAGCCTTTGTATTTTGGCATTCTTCTGTAGAATGGTACATTACCACCTTCGAAAGATATAAGAGATTTGTGTCCAGATCTAGATTTCTGTCCTTTTGCTCCTCTTCCAACTGTATGTCCTCCAACACCACTACCGTATCCTCTTCCGATTCTTTTTGCCTTCATTACTCTAGTTTTTCTTCTTGTTATTGTTTCTAGTTTCATTATCTTCTTCTATTTACTTTATTTCGATCTGTATTTCTATCTGTTTTCTTCTCTTTGCTTTTTCTTTTTGCAGCTTTCTTCTTTTTCTCTTCATCTATTTCCTTCTTAACTTCAATTCTTTCTCTCATCTTACTCATTTTTCTCAAAACTCTACCATTTCTCAAAGCTTTCAAAGCTTCAAATGTACAGTATGCATTTGCATTTGGTTCTGGCGTTCCAAGAATCTTTCCGTATACACTGTCAATTCCTGCTAATTCCAATACTGTTCTTACAGAAGATCCTGCAATTACACCTGTACCAGTTCTTGCTGGTCTTAGTAAAACTTGTGCAGCTCCATATTTGTATGTAATCTCATGTGGAATGGTATCTCCAATTAATTCGATTCTCTTCATGGCTTTAGTTGCAATTCTCTCTCCTTTTTCTACCGCACTTCTTACATCTACTCCTCTTCCAAGTCCTACTCCAACTTTTCCATTATGATCCCCAACAACCACTACAGTACTGAATCTCAATCTTTTACCACCTTTTGTAACTTTCGCTACTCTTCTGATGGGAAGAGATTTCTTGTCGAATTCTTTTCTTTCTCTTCTTTCTCTGTTGTACATTGGTTTCTCGTCCATCATTTAATTTCTAAATTTTAATTCCATTAGATCTTAACTCCTCTGCGAACAGAGCAATTAGTCCATGATATCTGTATCCACTTCTATCGAATACTGCACTTTCATACTTGTTTGCAATTTTAGCAAAATCTTTAGCCATTTTCTTTATTTCATCACTTTTTCTCTTACACATTAAGGACTTAATAACTATATTCTTGTCATCATCTGCTAAGCCAGCATAGAAATATCTGTTACTCTTGAATACAAAAATTCTTGGTTTAATACCAGTTCCACTTAGATTTTTTCTAATATGCAACTTTCTTCTTTGTCTTTTTTGGTCATTATTTTTTTTCATATTTATGCTGCTACACTAGATTTAGAACTTTTCTTTCTTACATACTCACCCTCATATCTGATTCCTTTCCCCTTGTATGGCTCTGGTTTTCTTATTCCTCTTATTTTTGCTGCTAATTCTCCAACTTTCTGTTTGTCATATCCTTTAATTATTATTTTTGTCTCATTTGGTACTTCTATTTCAATTCCTTCGTATGGTTGAATTTTGACTGGATGATTCCATCCAAGGCTCATTACTAAGATCTCACCTTCAAGTCTTGCTCTGTATCCAACTCCTACCAATTCTAATGTTTTTGTAAATCCATTTTTCAACCCTTCAATCGCATTTGCTACTAACATTCTGTATGTTCCATGGTTAGATTTGGATTGCTTTGCTTCATTCTTTCTTCCTAGATTTATGACGTTCTCTTTAACTTCTACTGTTAATTCCTCTGGTAATGTAATCTTAATCTCAGCTTTTGTATTAGAGACAACAATCTCCTGTCCATTAACAGAAACATTTACTCCTTCTTCAATTGTTATTGGCTCTAATCCTATTCTAGACATTACTACCAAATCTTACATATTAATTCACCACCGAGACTCTTACTTTTAGCCATTGCTCCTGACATAAGGCCCTTTGGTGTACTGATTATTGATATACCTCTACCATTCATGATAGGGACAATCTCTTTCTTAGTTACGTATACTCTCTGTCCTGGTTTACTTACTCTTTCAAAGTGAGAGATAACAGGCTCTAATCCATCATACATAATCTCTGCTTCTAACATTCTTCCATTATCTGTATATTCTTTTATCATTTCTTCCATCTTTAATACATCCAAGATACCTTTATTAATCTTGGTATTAACAACTTCAACTGTCTCTTTCTTTCTCATTATTCCATTTTGTAATCTTGCCAAAAGGTCGGCTATTAAATCGTTCATTGTATATATTTTTAAATTACCAAATAGCTTTCTTAACACCTGGGATCTTTCCTTGGCTTGCTAGTTTTCTGAAGCAAATTCTACAGATTCCGTAGTGTCTTAAATAAGCTCTAGATCTACCACATAGTTCACACCTGTTGTAAACTCTTGTGCTATATTTAGAACTTACTTTCAATTTTCTTGCTTTGTATTCTTTAGCTTCTGTTGACATCTTTTCTGAAAGGGAACCCAAATTTATCTAAAAGTAACTTCGCATCTTTATCATTTTTCGCAGAGGTAACAATTGTTACTTCCAAGCTTCTTATCTTTGTTACATTGTTCGGATCTATCTCTACAAATACAGTATGGTCTTCTACACCTAATGAATAGTTGCCTGCTCCATCAAAAGACTTTGGATTTAATCCTCTGAAATCTTTTGTTCTTGGAAGAACAACATTTACCAACTTATCAAAGAACTCCCACATTCTATCACCTCTTAGTGTTGCAGATACTCCTATTTCCATTCCTTCTCTTATCTTAAATGCAGAGATCGCTTTCTTTGCTTTGTTTACAAGAGGTTTCTGTCCTGTTATTAATCTTAGAATTTCTACAATTTCCTCTATCGCTGTCTTGTTATTTACTGCTTCTCCAGCACCTACGTTCACAACAATCTTTTTAAGCATAGGAACCTCCATAGGGTTTTTGAATCCACCCTCTGTCATCAATTCTTTCTTTATTTTATTGTTATATTCCTCTCTTAATCTTGCCATCTTTATTTCTTAATTGTTTTTTTAGTTACTTTTTTAGCTTTTTTCTCTTTTACTGGTTCTTTCTTAACTTCCTCTTTTTCAACTTTTTTTGCTTCAATATCTTTGCCACATTTCTTACATATTCTTACAACATTCTTTTCTTCTCTTCTTAATCCTACTCTTGTTGCTTTATTACACATTGGACATAACAACATTACCTTAGAAACTGGAAGTGGTTTCTCGATACTCAAGATCTCAGATGTTCTTTTCTTCCCATCTCCTTTTAAATGTCTTTTGTAAATGTTCAATCCTTCTACAACAACCAATCTCTTTTCTAAATCTACAGCAACAACACGACCACTCTTTCCGTTGTCTTTTCCGTATAATATTTTTACTGTATCTCCTTTTTTAATCTTCATATTTTTATCTTTAATTACAAAACTTCTGGTGCAAGAGAAACTATTTTATCAAAACCCTTCTCTTTTAACTCTCTTGCTACTGGTCCGAATATTCTTGTTCCCTTTGGTGTCTTGTTCTTTGGATCTACTAGTACTCCTGCATTGTCATCAAATCTGATGTATGTACCATCTTTTCTTCTATATTCCTTATGTGTTCTTACGATTACTGCTCTATCTACATCATGTCTTTTTATTCCTGCGTTTGGCGTTGCTTTCTGTACTGCGACATTTACTATGTCACCTACATATGCATATCTTCTTTTGGAAGAGCCAGGAATACCAAATACTTTGGCTATCTTTGCTCCACTATTATCTGCAATTGTTATTCTACTTTGTCTTTGTATCATCTTTTTTTTCTACTACAATCCATTTAACATTTTTTGAGTATGGTTTACTCTCTCTTATCGTGACCTTATCTCCCATATTTAAATCTTTTTCAGTATGTGCAAAAAACACTTTATTTCTAGTCTGTACTTTCTGGTAAAGAGGATGTCTGACAACAGAGTCAACCCTTACTCTTACAGTTTTAGTCATTTTATTACTAACGACTTCTCCCTGTAGTTCTTTTTTTCTTCCTTTTTTGTTAATGTTGTTTTCCATATTTTTGTTTAAATAACGGCCTGTATTCTATCAATTATTGTCCTTATACTCAAGCTTTATATTAATCTCTTCTGTACAAATTTAACCTTCATTGAAAGTTTCTGTGCTCCAACTCCTAAAGCCTCTCTTGCTACTTTCTCATCTACACCACCTATTTCAAAGAGTATTGTTCCTGGTACTACTACAGCTACGTATCCTTCAACTGCACCTTTTCCACCGATCATCTTACTGTTTGTAGATTTCATTGTGTAAGGTTTGTGTGGGAATATTTTAATCCATACTTTTCCTTTTCTTTTTGTAAAATTTGTTATGGATCTTCTTGCAGCTTCGATTTCTCTAGCATTAATCCAACCATTCTCCATAGCTTTAAGCCCGTAATCTCCAAAGACAACTTCATTGTTTGAGGATGCTACTCCTCCCATTTTGCCTCTGAATTCTTTTCTGTATTTTCTTTTACGTGGCTCTAACATAGTTCTTTATATTAATATATTATTCTTCGCTTGCTACTTCAGTTTTATTTCCCTTGTATATCCAAACTTTTATACCCATAAGTCCTGCATCTATTGTTTTTGCTGTTTCTTCTGCATAATCTATATCTGCTTTTAATGTTTGTGCTGGTACAGAACCTGCAGTTACTTTTACTGTTCTAGCTTGACTTGCGTTATTGATTCTTCCAGACACCCAAATTCTCAATCCTTTTGCACCTGCCATCATAGCTTTTTCTTTTGCACTCTGTACAAGAAGTTTAGATGGCTGTCTTCTCTCAATGCCATCTGCAATTCCTCTTGCGATAATGGATGCAGAGATATCTGCCTTCTTCACTTCTCTTATCTTAATTTCAATATCTGCTTTTGTTGTTCTTCTTAATTCTTTCTGTAATTTGTCAATTCCTTCTCCACCTCTTCCGATTGCTACTCCTGGTCTTGCTACAAAGACAATAACCTCTACCTTATTTGCCGATCTATTAATCTCGACTCTATCTATTCCTGAGTCTTTCATTGTTTCTTTAATTTTTGCTTCTATCTTAAGATCCTGCATAAAGAGTCTAGGGAAGTTCTTTTTGTCTGAATACCAGACAGCATTCCATCCTTTGTTTATTCCCATTCTAATTGCAATTGGATTGACCTTTCTTCCCATGGTTATTTAACTTTTAATTCTAAATTAAGATGTGATCTTCTCTTACTTATTCTTGAAGTTCTACCTCTTGATGCAAATCTAACTCTTTTTAGAGTTCTGCTTTCATCAACAGATATTTTACTTACAAATAACTCGTCTTTATCTACACTGTGTAGCTCTCTTGCATTTGCTATTCCTGAAAGGACAGCTTTCTTTACAATGTCACATCCTTTTTTGTTCAGTATCATTAAAATATCAAGCGCTTTATCCACTCTTTTTCCTCTAATAGTATCCGCAACAAGTCGAAGCTTCTGTGGTGAATGTGCTATATCTCTAACTTTTACTTGTACTGTCTTCTCTTCCATAATGGTTTAAATATATTAATTACTCTTCAAATCTACCTGCACTACCATATACCTTAGAAAGTTTACCCTTCTTAGCATGTCCTCTAAATTTTCTAGTAGGAGAAAATTCTCCTAATCTGTGTCCTATCATTGATTCTATTACCAAAACTTCCTCATGCTTTTTACCGTTGTGTACCAAAAATTTCATTCCTACCATCTCTGGAGTTATAGTGGATGCTCTAGCCCATGTCTTAATTGGGGTCATCTTACCACTATCTCTAGCCATAGTAACCTTCTTCATCAATTTTTCATCTGTATATGGTCCTTTTTTTAGTGATCTTGACATTCTAATTACTCAATAAATTATTTCTTAGCAAACGGTCTGTTCTTAGTTCTTCTTGTCTTTATAATGAACTTCTCAGTCATACTGTTATGTCTAGTTCTAGTACCAATTCTATGTCCCCAAATATCTTTAGCATGTCCACCAACCTGTCCTTTTCCTTCTCCACCACCATGTGGATGTTGTACTGCGTGCATAGCCATACCTCTTACTGTTGGTCTCCATCCTAAGTTTCTCTTTCTTCCTGCTTTTCCTAACTTTACATTGACCTTATCTTCATTTCCTACCAAACCAATTGTTGCCATACATTCTCCGTATACCAATCTAATTTCTCCAGATGGCATCTTTAACTGTACATACTTTCCAGTAGCATCTGGACCCTGTACAACGATTGCACCACCTGCAGATCTTCCAAATGTAGCACCCTTTTTAGGTGTATTTTCTACACAGTGAACGATAGTACCAGAAGGTATATTTTTTACCATCATTGAATTACCAGGTAAGATATCTGCCTTCTCTCCAGAAACCAATGTATCTCCTACTTTGACTCCCTTTGGAGCAATTATATATCTCTTGTCACCATCTGCATACAGTAAAAGTGCTAAATATGCTGTTCTATTAGGATCAAAGTAAAAACCTTCGACTTTTCCAGGGATACCAAATTTATCTCTCTTAAAGTCAACTATTCTTATTCTTCTCTTAAAACCACCACCTCGATGTCTGACAGTAATCTTTCCCATATTGTTTCTACCAGCATTCTGTTTTTTAGCAATAGTCAATCCTCTTAAACCTTTAGTCTTCTTTAATGTAGACCTGTCATCAAGCTTTGTTCCTCTGCGTGTCGAAGTTGTAGGTTTAAAATCTCTTACTGACATAATTATTTAGCTAAAAATTCATCTATTTTATCTCCTTTTTTCAAGGTAACAGTATATTTAACCTTGTCTGATTTTCTGTATGACTTATTTGTCTTCCAATTCTTAAATCCTTTGCCAGGTCTAACTGTACTGTTTACTTTCTCTACTTTTACTTTGTATTTTGTTTCTACTGCTTTTCCTACTTCAATTTTGTTAATTCCTCTATCTACTATGAATGTGTATTTGTTCTGAGCATTAGCAATGCTATAGCTCTTTTCGGATATTACTGGTTGTAGTTCAATATTTTTATTTTCCATTTGTTAATCTTTCTTCTAATACCTTAACTACACCATTGTCTATCAAGATTTTCTTTGTAGAAGCAAGGTGCTTTGCATTAACTTTGTTACTTGTCATTGTTATTATCTTTTCCATATTTCTAAGTGCAGCTATTACCTTTGTGTCATCTGTTATAACCATTATTCTTGTATGTTTGTCTCCTTCTATGTTTTTTCTAATCTTTGTCATCTCTGTTGATGCAATATTTACAAATTCTAATTCTTCTTTTCTCAATCTTTCAGAAAGCATAATACAGGTTGCTTTTCTTGCCATACCTTTATTTATTCTCTTAGACCAGTTTCTGTTGTTTGGTACAAATGTAACACCTCCACCAACCCAAAGTGGGGATCTTATAGAACCAGATCTAGCTCTACCAGTTCCTTTTTGTCTCCATGGTTTGATACCACCTCCACTTACATCTCCTCTTGTTTTTGCATTTGAAGTTCCTTTTCTTTCATTACTAAAGTAAACTCCTAATACCTGAGTTACTAAATCTGCGTTATATGGTACTTCCCAGACATTTTTGTTTAGGGAGACCTTCTTTTCTTCAGTTGTTTTTGTTACTTTTTTCTCTGCCATATTATTCTGTAAATATTGAAACTACTGATTCCTTTGGTCCTGGAACAGGTCCTGAGATTAAAACGTAGTTCTCTTTAATATCAATGATTTCTTTATCTTTGATTGTTACTGTATCTTGTCCCATTCTTCCACCCATCTTCTTACCTTTAAGAACTCTACCTGGATCAGTACCTGCACCAATGGAACCTGGTGCTCTCAATCTGTCTGATTGTCCTCTGGTTCTCTTTCCACCTTTAAATCTCCATCTTTTTACTACTCCTGCAAAACCTTTTCCTTTAGATATCCCTGTAACTGTAACTTTCTCTCCTACTGTAAATGTCTCACCCTTTATCTCGTCTCCAATTTTTACTTCTTC
>CAZOFW010000009.1:9507-21186 GCA_964579365.1 uncultured Candidatus Saccharibacteria bacterium | reverse complement strand
GGTGTGTTTTCCATGTGTGAAAAAGTATATCATGAAATCCTATAATAAGAGAAATGTTCGCATTTGTAATATAATGTGAATATGAATAAAATTCTCATTTATACGTATCGCACATTCCCATGGATTGAAGATCTCCAAACTCTTTCAAGCAAGATCCTTGTTCTTAATAAACTGAAAGAGGATATTCAGTTAATCGACAAAGAACTAACCACTGAATCCTATTCATTAATTCTTGGTATAGCAAAAACAAATAAAAAATCTACTTTTGAAACAAAAGGCGTTAACAAATTTAATAAAGGGGAAATACTTCACGATGGAGCAGACTCTTTTTCGCTAAACTATCCAAAGGGAGGATACAAAAATATAGGGATAAACAATTCTTACACTACATCTTTCTGTAATTGGGGAATCTATCAAACAGCAAATTTATTGAAGAAGAAAAATTCCCATACAGAGCATTTGTTCGTACATATTACGAGAAAAGACATAAATATTCTTAAAGAATATTTGACTAACAAAGAATTACTTCCCAAGGATTAATTTTGTTTCTTCTTCAGAAACAACTTTCCTTGCTTCAACAATATCTTCTGGTAATACAGAAACACCATACACTCCAGATTGAATACAGAATCTAAGTAGAGGATTACTATCTTCAACTATGGCTATGATCTTGGTTTCTTTGTTCTTTACAACTTCCAATATATTTTCCACTATCTTAAACACACTATTTCTTCCTAAATCATATTTGGCATTCTTTGCATCTAGTTTAATCCCCTGCATCTGCTTTGCAATTCTTGGCATATTTAGAATTAAACCATCTATCTTGGTATTCACTATCTCATCTGCAAGGATGACTTCAGAAGGATTATCTAACATGGCATAGAGACTAAAGGAAGAACTTCTTCTTAGTTTTTCTCCTAGAAGAATCTTCTTTAACTCTTTCATAATATCTTCATTCATTGGAGCATGAATACCCAAAGATACATTTCTCTTTTTGTAAACATTACGAATTCTTTTAACTATCTTCAGAACCCGTCTAAACATTTCCAAGTTATTTATGTAACGTGTGCCACCAAACACTTCATCTGAAAGGGCACTGTTTTCGAATTCCTTACCTCCTACAAGAGCCTTAAACTTCTCTACAGTACCAGAACCAATTGAAAGTACTACTTCGTCTCCCTGTGCTAACTCTACATATTCCAAAACCTTCTCACATATCTTGGTAGAGTAATCTACAAATTTTTTCTGCTCAACATGTGAGAGAATATGTCGTCCATCTTGTAGCATGATCTCATCTAAATCTACATAGACAATGCCATTAGAATTACCAACAGTATTGAGCATCTCTTTGGCGGGTAGAGTACACATAGAGAAGACCTTTGTTGCAGAAGGGGAGAGAGTACTGTCTCTTGGAATTACAAGACCTGGCTTCTCCTCTTCAACCTTAACCTCTTCCTTAACTTCTTTCTTTTCAAGAAGATCTACACTTACGACATTACCATCTCCGTATGCCTCTACAACAGGATGTAGTGTCTCTTCCTTCTCTTCAATTTGTCTATATATGCTTCCAGCATTACCATCTAACTTAACCATATCTCCATCCTTAAGAATTTCAGATGCTCCCTGGGCTCCAACTATGGCTGGAATCTTGCACTCTCTACAAAGGATAGCGGTATCACTTGTTAAACCTCCAGTTTCCATAATTACACCACCACAGGAGATAATCATGGATTCCATTTCTGAAGAATACTTTTTTACTAATAGTATGTCTTTATTATTAAATTGCTTGTTTACAAACCCTTCTACTATGGAGATTTTTCCTACGGCTACACCAAAGCTAGCACCCACACCTGAGAGGACAAAATCATCAATCTTCGTTTTGTTTTCTCTTGCTTCCTCTGTTTTCTGCTTTGCAATATCAACTAATTTTTCAAATTTCTCCCCAACCTCATTGCTACTTCTTTGAACTATTCTCTGAGCTTCAGACATCGCTTGAGACACAAGCATTTCCTCTCCTCGATATCTTTCCAAAAGTGCAACTATGACTTCTCGGAGATTCCTCTTGGCCATATTCATATCTCCAACAACAATTCTGTCTCGATGTTCTCCAAACAGAGGTTTGTTTTGCAAAACCCAAACCTTTCCACCAGAGATAACCCATTCGACATTTTGTACCTCTCTGGACTTGTTCTCGATTATTAGAGCAATCTTAGATATTTCTTGCATATCTTTGTCATTTAATTTCTGTCTGTGACTCCAGGTATTTGAAATCTTTATCTTTTCCTCGTTTCCTCTTCTTCCCTTCCCTTGGTTCATAGTTCTAATCTTCATCCACTCTTGAGGAGCGATATGTTTTTCTACAATACTTAAGTCTCTCTTGTTCAAGGTGTATGAGTCTGGGGTAACTTCTCCTAGGGAGATTACATCTCCAAGACCATATACTGCTTCAATACTTAATTTACTCTCATCTTGTGTTATTGGGTCGATTGTAAATACAACTCCAGATATCTCTGACTGAACCATCTTCTGTATTACAATTGCTAACTTTACCTCTGAGAGATCTACATCCATTTTAGATGCATACGCAACAACATCGTCAGTAAACATGGAAGCGTAAATCCTTTTAACTGCACCTAACAAATCTGAGAAATGTCTAACATTTAATTCTGTAGAAAATATGCCGCTGAAAGAGACCTCTTTGTTCTCTGGGAATACTACAGAGGACCTTACAGATACCCAAGCGTCAGAAAATCCGGATAGTCTTGTGTATGCACTTAGGATTTCTTCTTCTACTTCTTTTCCTAAATCATTTTTTAGGAATACATCAGCAATTTCCTCTCCCTCTGGATTTCTACCCTTATCTAGTAGTTTTTTTTCTTCTGAAGCAAGGGCCTTAACAGAGAAATCTAAAAATACCTTGCTTGAAATTACAAAAAAATCTGGAACTGGAACATCCATATCCTTAAGCTGGAAGAGACTTAATCCCTTTCTACCAACTCGGTTTTCATTTAAATCCTTAGATGAGAAATCTTCGAAAAAGAATACATTGCTCTTTTTTGCATCACTATTGTCCATTCGTATACTTGGCAGTTAAATAATGGTTATATACTACTAAACGATACCTTTAGCTTTTAATTTTTGCAAGTCTATGTAAAATTCGTAGGCAATCTTTGCTAAAACCATAACTGGTACAGCAACAAGAGCACCAAAGATTCCAAAAAGGAGTAGGGCACTTACAACCCCAAGCATAACCATAACAGGCTTTATACCAACTGCATTTCCCATGATCTTTGGAACTATGAAACTGTTTTCAATCTGCTGATATATTATTAATCCTAAGAATACGATTATTGCACCAACAGGACCTACAGTTAGTAAAGCAACAATAACTGATGGAATGATAGCAATTGTAGCTCCAATGTTTGGAACTGCATCAAAAAGGGCAATGAATACTGCAAGAGGAAGAGCAAAAGGAACACCTACTATGGTAAGAAGTATTCCACCAACAATACCAGCGATTGTACTTACTGTAAGCTGACCGAGTAACCATCTGCCTAACTTCTTCTGTACATCTACAAACAATTTTTTAACTCTGTTTCTTTTCTCATCTGCTGCGATTCTAATTAATCCCAACTCCAAAAGAGAATCATATTCCAAGACCATATATACCGAGAAGATCAATGATGTTATGACAAGTGTGGTAGTACTAAAAAATGAAGAGAGTGCTCCAGTAATATTTTTAAATCCATCGGCAGTTGGAAGATTTTTGAAAAAATCTGTTACATATGTAGATACTGCATTTGCATCTAATGAAAATCCTCCGAAAGAAATTCCTTTGAAATTTGCTATCTCTTGAGAAATCCATGTTGGGAGAACTGCTACAAATTCAGATAATTGGCTGACAAAAGGAATAATAACAATTGAGAATAATCCTAAAAATACTAGAATACCAAGTAAATAGGTAATAAAAGCAGCCCAACCCTTTGATATCTTCTTGCTAATAAACCAGTCTACAACAGGCTTTGCAGCAGTCATAAATACAAATCCAAGAAACACAAAAATAACAACAGTCGAAAGCTGTTTACCCCAGAATATTACTGCAAGAAGTAAAAGAAAAAAAAGAACTATTTTCCAAGAGAATTCTACAACTACTAGTGGTCTATGATCTCCCTCTTTCCTTTGGTAATCCAAAACCTCTGCAAGCTCTCTTCTCTCTGCAACTTCCTCTTTCAATTCTTTACTCGTATCTCTAAAAGAAAATATCTTTTTCATTGAATATTTAGAAAAATTTACTGATATGATTATACCAATTATCTACACACATATACTAGAGAAAAAGGGGAGTATTTAACTCCCCCTTAAAAGCTAAGCCTTTCTGTTTTTGTACAGTAGCACACCTGTACTTGAGAACATTCCAACCAAAGCTAAGATACCAAAGAGAATCATTAACTTATTCCCTAATATAACTGACATAGCACTATCCAATTCTCCTGCAGCTACTGGAATAGAGGTGTCATCTACTGCCTCACCATTTACGCTACTATCTTTCGAATATATTACTCTTACCTTTTCTTCAACCTTCAATTCGTTACCAGCCTCATCCTTGAGTTCAATATTAAAAATATTTGGACCAACCTCTAAGACTATTCCAGAGATTTTAAAGTTACCATTTTTATCACATGTTGCTCTGTACAATCCCGTACCTCTCTTAACTGTAACTACTGCATTTGGTTCAACAACTCCAGTTAAGGAGAATGTTTCTGTTCCAACCTCTGCAGGGTATTTAATCTTTGAAATTGTTGGTGCTGTCTTGTCTATTGTTACAGTAAGAACTTCAGAAGTTGGAGATATATATCTTCTTGGAAAACCTTTTACTCCAGCAACGGTAACAGCATATTTACCCTCATCTACAAGATTCAGGGTATATTCATAGGAACCGTCTTTAGCAACTTTTACTCTCTCAATTTCCTCACCATCTACATAAATGAATACCTGATCATATCCATTTGCAGAACCACGAATTACTACAGAATCCTCTTTGGTCAATTCGTTTATTCCGACCATAACGGGAGATTCTAACTGAGTATTCATCTCAGGATTTCTGTTGTATTTAACAAATGAATATATCCCAAAAGATATCAATAGAACACCCAAGACAATGAAAATGGTTCCCACTATTCGTGAGATCTTCTCTTGATCTTGAGGTTTCTTTATCTCCACTTTAGAGAGCATTGAATCCTTTTTATTTGAAATATTCTTTGGCGCAGTTTGTATACTAGATTTAGATTTTTTCTTTGCCACGCTAAACCTATATTAAAATTTATATACCTTCTCTTTCTAGAATAGTATAATACATAAATTAATGCAACTATCTTTGAGCAGATGAACAAAGGATTGAAAATAACAATAACAGTAACGCTTCTACTATTAGCACTAGTACCGCTTGTATACTTCTTAGTATACCCAGTATATAACGACATAGTCCTTAAGAAGAATTCTTTCGACATATATAGATTTACAAAACAGATTTCCATCAATCTCTTAACACAGATATCTCCAAGTACAGATGTCTTTGCACAAGAGATTCTTGGAACCAACAGTATGGAGGAATCACTTAAAGCAGAGAACATAATTCTCAAAGATACTCTTCTTGAAGATACGAAAACAAAGGTAATTATTAATTCTGTAAATATCGAGGGATATATATCCCAAGGTTTAAGCTCTGAAACAATGATGCGAGGATTCTGGCATTTCCCAACCTCGGTATATCCTGGAGTACAAGGCAATTCCGTAATCATTGCACACAGATTCCAGTATCTTCCTCCTGCTAAAAACACCTTCTTCAATCTAGACAGAGTAAGGGTAGGGGACAGCGTCATACTCCAAGGAGAGGGTGGCGAGTACACATACATTGTTACAAATATTAAAGAGGTAGATCCAAATGACACATCCGTTTTAATGCAAACCGACGACTACAGAGTTACACTAATCACATGCACTCCACTTTGGACTAATCACAAACGCTTGGTAGTAACGGCAAAACTAGACAAACTATACAAAAAAGTGTAGACTTTTCACACAAATTTACTAATTTAAACCCTAAATACATGGAACAGTTTTACGAGAGAAAAGAGATTTCTAAAGATACAGTTGAATTGAAAATTACAATTCCTAAAGATAGCTTTAAAGATAGTTACAACATTTTGCTTAAAGACCATCTTAAAGATACAAGTGTTAAAGGTTTTAGAAAGGGTAAAGTTCCAACAGATTTGCTAGAGAGTGACCTTAAGGGAGAATTAAAAATCGAAACATTAGACAAGCTAGCTCCACTTTACATTAACACCGCAATTCAGAAAGAAAGTATTGAACCAATCGCTCCTCCAACATACAAAGATCTTCCAAAGTTAGAAGATGACAAGGATGTTGTGTTTACGATTGAGATTACAGTACTTCCAGAGTTTAAGTTGGGCAATATGAAGAAGGTTAAGATAGAGAAAGAGGAAGCAAAGATAACAAAAGCAGAGATTGACACAGCGATAGATGAGATACAAAAGAACAGGGAGACTAAAACAAAAGAGGTTAATGACAAATGGGCAGTTGAGATTGCAGAGATGTTAAAGATTGAAAAGGTTAAAGATTTGGAATCTCTAAAGAAATATATTAAAGAGGCTCTCAAAGAACAGAAAGAGCATATGCTTCTGCACAAAAGAGAAGAGGATGCACTTGTACAGGCAATATCCCTTTCAAAGATTGAGATACCACTTCCAGCTGTAAAATTTGAAGCAAGTGAGAGAGAAAGATCTTTCATCTACGATATGCAACAGAGAGGTATTAAACCAGAGGAATTCATAAAGACACAAAATCTAACCATTGAAAAGATGAGAGAGCTTTGGGAGAAGGATGCAAGAGAGGCATTAGAGACAGATGTATTTTTGAAGATTTACAAAAAAGAAAACAAGATCTCTGTATCTGAGGCAGATTTAAATGAAAGGATAGAACAAATAAAGAAGTCAGCTCCAAAGGATAGGGATACTAGTGTATATGATGATCCTAAGTGGAGAGAGTATGTTCACTCGGTATATGAGAAAGAGAAAGCTTTTGACCATTTTAGAAAAGAGGTCTTCGGGGATACACATAAAGATTAATTTAATCTTTTTACAACATGTATTTAATACCAACAGTAATTGAAAAAGACAGAGATGGCGAGAGAGCCTACGATATCTACTCCAGACTTCTTAAGGATAGGATTTTGTTTGTAACAGGTCCAATTGAAACAGAGATGGCAAATACTGTAGTAGCACAACTTCTTTTCCTAGAGAAAGAGAATCCTAAGGAAGATATTCAGATGTTCATAAACTCCCAGGGTGGTCAGATTACAGCAGGTATGGCAATTTTAGATACAATGAATTACATCAAGTGCGAGATATCTACAATAGCGGTTGGTCTTGCTGCATCCATGGGTACAGTGCTTTTAGCTAATGGTACCAAAGGTAAGAGGTTTGCATTACCAAATAGCAAGATACATATTCATCAGCCAATTGGTGGGGTAGAGGGTCAGGCTAGTGATATTGCCATAGAGGCAGAGGAGATATTAAAAACAAAGAAGCTTCTTTATGAATTCCTTTCAGAAAAAACTGGTAAGAGTGTAAAGCAGATAGAGAAGGATGCAGATAGAGATAAGTACTTCACCGCAAAGGAAGCAAAGGAGTATGGGTTAATAGATAAAGTTATTAGAAAAAGATAATGACATTAGATAATTCAACTAAAATAGAAGAGGCACATAAGCAAGAGGCTTTGTCCTTCATTCTTCATAATATCGACCAGATGTATGAGTATGGTGTTGAGTCCGATATTATTTCAGACGAGGTAAGTGATGTCACCTTAGAAGATATCGATCGCTATATGAACAAAATTTCTGTGGATCAGGATTCTCCAATTAAGTTATTGACCGTAAACGCTACGAATATTCTTGATCCTGTTTATACAAATGATATTGTGAATGATGTTCAAACATATCCTTTAGCTCCAATTTCTTTCCAAAGAGTATATTTCATAGAGGGTGGGAGTTTTGCATTAGTCATGCTTCCAATCGTCATGGCTAACGGAAAGATACAGATAATTCTTCAACCTCTTGAAAGCTCTTTGTCATACATACAAGATGAATATAATAAAGTCACAGGAAAAAGAACTTCAGATGGGAGAATGAGCATTGAGGATTTAAAAAAGAAAATATCTTTTGTAAAATTCCCTAAACAGAAGTAACTAGGTGTTCTTCTACAAACTTCTTAATCTTTTCTACAACCTTAGCCATATCTTCTACTTTACTAGATGCGGTATATAAAGTCATATCAAATAGTTCATCATTAGTAGCGTCTAACCAGTAGCCATTCTTGTATAGATAAAGTAGTAGAGAGAATATTCCCATCCTTTTGTTTCCATCTTCAAATGGATGGTTCTTAATACAGAAGTAATACAACATACTTCCTTTATCTACTAGAGTGGGGTACAACTCATTTCCCTCTATACTTTGGAATGGTTGTGTAAGAGAGCTTTCTAATCTCCCTTCATCTTTAACAATATATCCTGGATCATTGTTAATCTCTTTAATCATGTAATCTGAGAAGAGTTGTGCAATATATTTTAGTTCTTGTTTGGTAATCATTAGGAGTTTTGTAATCTTAGTATTGCTTGTTTGTATTGTTCCATTGTTTTAGTAAATACTTTTTCAAGGAGTAGTTTTTGTTCTTTTGTTAGTTGTTTATTCATATTTTTATTATACATAATACAAAGAAAGATGGTAAAATATGTACTAATGAGGGCGATTAGCTCAGCTGGTTAGAGCATCACATTGACATTGTGGAGGTCACAGGTTCGAGTCCCGTATCGCCCATTCATATTTCAATAACAATATTCATCAATTATGAAAGAACTTCAAAATAAAGTTGCTAAAATGTATAAAGATAATGGCTGGGATACAGCCCCTGAATTACTTCTCATTGCGATGCAAGAAGAACTAGGGGAGGTAAGTGGAAGATTCCTAGCAGAACATCCAGGATATAAAAAGAGTTTAGGAGATACAGACCCAATACCAGAAGAGATAGGGGACTTATTGACACTAATATTTGCTTTCTGTAATAAGACAGGAATAAATCCAGAGGAATGGGTAAACAATACAATTAGGAAAGAAAGTAAACAAGGATAGTTTTGGTTTTAAGTTCCATGTTACAAAGTATAGCCCACCATCATATAAAGGAAAATCATGGATTACTATATTGAATCAATCCTGTCCTCTATTTCTTCCCAATCTACAACTTCTAACTCTTTTACATAATATTTATTTATTTCTCGCTTTTTACCTTTTATATCAAACGGAACCCATTGGTTATTATCAAGCAAAACCTCATTCCAAGCATGTCTCTTTTCTGGATTATTTTCAATGTATCTTCCATGAATTATCTTCGTTGGTACTCCAAGATTTCTAAGAATAGATGCAACCAAAGATGCAAGAGCACCACATGACATCTGTCTTTTCTCTAATACCTTATTTACAGTAATCAGACGAGATTCTCTAATTTTATTAGTATTATAAATCTCATACTTATCTGGATCGAATTCAGCATCTATTATCCGGATTATTTTCTTTATATATTCTTCATCCACAATAGAATTATCAATTCCCTTAACTTTTTCTAATAACCATTCTGGACAATTTTTTGTATATTTTCCTAATTGTAAGAACCTTGTTTTTTCATCCACATTTGATTATATCATGTGCTCAGAGCTTGTATATTTCAGAAACTTCAGGCTATAGTACTGATATTCCTAATTAGGAGACCTCCACCCATTTACTCTTGGATTTCAATCCTTTCTTTATCTCTATGTTACTCTTCGGTATATCTAAATATTCAGATAACAAAGATACTACTGCATCATTCGCCTTCCCTTCCTTAGCAGGAGATTTAGTATATACATGATAAATATCTTCCTTAAATACAACCTTACTCTCTTTGGAATTAGCTTTTACAATAATGTGAAGCATAAACTACCCTAATCTAAATCCTTCTTCATCCCATTCACATGATTAGACAATCTCAGCTTAAGAGAATCAAATCTAGCATTATCAAAATTCTTTAATGGCACAGGTATCTCTGTAGCAAACATTCTACTTCTATCTGGATTTCTATAATCTGCTATAGATAAATATATCCCCGAAATTGTTTTCTTAATTATTACTGCACACTGCTTTCTCTCTTGCTCATCCTCAAAAGAAAACATTATCTCTTCAACAGACTTGAAAGCCAATTCATTTGCCTGCCTTCTATATTTCCCAGACTCATCAATGAAACTACGATCAGAATTTCTCCTTTCTTCAATCTGTTGCAATGAAGAATTAACTCTATCTGTAGCTTTCTCATCATTAAAATGATAATCCTCTTCTATACGCCTAACATATTCCACAGCATTATTATTATCCTTCAAACTCTGCACAGACACCTTTAGAACCTCTTTGTCGGAACCATTTCTTTTAAATTCGTACGATTCAACACTTTGCACTCTCTTCAAATCCTCTCTGTCTAATGTTTTCTTTGTAGTGCCAAAAAGTGCGACATTTGTGGGCTGCTCAACTATTTCAATCGCTCTTAATTCAAGCCTTTGGATATCATTATTTAAAACAGGATACTCTCGTAAAACCTCTTGCCCTTTCCTAAAAATCTCGTTTAATTCAACCACAGTTGCAGTCATATCTCTTGGATCTACAAAAGGCCCAGGAAGAGTATTCTGTTCGTAATTACTTGAAGGAGGAACTTGTGATGGATCAAAGTCAGTCATATTTTGGCAGAATTACATTAATATATCTAATTTATCAATTACTATCCTAGTAGTCAATTATCTTTTTATTACAAGATTAACAATCCTTACATCTATACCATTCTCTCTCTTCAATCTCTTACCCAAATGCTCTAAAAAATGATGCCTATATGGAGATACAAAACTATGATCCTCTATTGAATATATTGTTAAATCCTTTTTCTCTTGTACATACTCCATTATCTTACAAAGTAAATTATCACAACCCTTTCTATTTAATCCTGGGAATTGTCTATTCAAAGATGTAAACACGGGAACATCACTAAGCTCTCTAACAACCCGGACAACCTCTCGGCTATTCCAAAGCATCCTCTCATACACATTCCTGTTCGTTACAATTGCCACATTTTCATCTACAAAAACCTCTTCTACCAAAGTACAAAAAGATTCCTTTACACTATCTGAGATAGTAGGGGATATGAAGTGAGAAATGATTGGCAATTTCAACAAATCTTCAGAGAAAAGAGTTCCATCTATATCAACCAAACAAAACTTACTCTCACTTACATCTGTTTCTTCCTTTAAATATTCAACTGCAGCTTCAAAAGAAACAACATCAACCTCTCTGTAATGTTCACCTCTCTCAAGATTACTAGTTTCCATTCTTTTCAATTATTATTTTAATCTCTTCTGTGGTACTTGCTTTCATCAAATCTTCACGAAGTTTACTTGCTCCATCAAAACCACCAATATATGCCTTAATATATTTCTTCTGAGTATTGAAACTCTTACTCTCACCATAGACCCTCTCAAAAATCTCAAGATGCTTCTCCAAAGTATCTAACCTTTCCTCTTGAGAAATCTCTCCTC
>CAZOFW010000009.1:0-9407 GCA_964579365.1 uncultured Candidatus Saccharibacteria bacterium | reverse complement strand
ATCTCAAGATGCTTCTCCAAAGTATCTAACCTTTCCTCTTGAGAAATCTCTCCTCCTCCTGCAAAGAACCATGGATTTGTTAGTACACCTCTTCCAACCATATATCCATCTAAGCTATATTCTTCAACAAGAGCCTTCCCTTGCTCATCATCTTTAATATCTCCATTACCAATTAACAAAGTATCTGGAGAGAGCTCATCTCTCAATTCTTTAACCTTTTTGAATATATCCCATCTAGATGGAGTAGAGTAACCCTCTTTTGCTAATCTACCATGGATGGTAAGCATACTTAATTTCATTGAAAGCAAGAATCCTATCCAGCTGTAGTCAATGTCATCATAACCAATCCTTGTTTTAACAGACACGGGGATATCTCTTGCATTTTCTTTAACTGCGAGGATTATCTCCTTGCTAAGTTCTTTGTCTTTAATTAATGCTGAGCAACTCCCACCCTTAACCACATCTCTTACAGAACATCCCATATTGATATCTATACCATCTGGTTTTATATTCTTAGTGATATCTTTTGTTGCTTTAGCAAAATTATCTGGCTTATTTCCCCAAAGTTGTACAACAATTGGTCTCTCTCTCTCTTCAAAAGATATTCTCTGTGCTACAGCTTCTTTTCCCTCTGAACAGTAGCCATCTACATTCATAAATTCAGTGAAAAACATATCTGGTCTACCGATATCACAGAGGACCTGTCTAAAAACAGTATCTGTAACATCCTCCATTGGAGCAAGACATTTTATTAATTTCTTCATGGCCAATTCTACCACAAAGCTTGAATTTTGTTGGTATTTCAAATAGACTTAAAGGTAAACATAAACTGCCCACAAAATGGAAGTTAAAAACACAGTTTCGGATAGTTCCGGACAACAATTACTCACAGAGACAAAAACCGACTCGTATTCGGCGATATTTCTGTACTTCATACAAGACTTCTTGAGATGGTGGTATGTAAGGATGCCTATATGGCACCTAAGAAAGCTGGCGCGTATTAGTGTTGTCGTTAATGATAATCTTTCCCTTTCACTCCTTGTTCAGAATTTCTTCCTTCCATGGCACAGAGATTATTCAATGATGGGATATATCTTTGGATTACTAATTAAGGTTTTGTATATACCAATAGCACTTTTCATATATCTTACAAGTGTAATCATTTACATCATTATCATACTAATTTGGTTACTCCTTCCTGTTGGTACACTTACATTTATTTTTACTTCAATATTTAGATAGAGATGGCCTTAGATTTTGATATGCAAGAAAAAACAATATGTGGATATCACAAAAGGAATACAAACAAATTCGGTATTCTTGAGAACAAATCTCCAATCTTCCAAGATGAAAACGATTCAATATTTCTTCTAACAAGAGATCACTTTTTCTCAATATCTACACCACAGATAACATCGGTTATTAAAAACTTCTTGAGATACAAAAAGTTTGGAGATATTAAACGAATAGTAGCAAATATTTTTGTTCTACCAGGGGTATTCATCGCCCTTGCCTTCATATTCAAATATGCCGGCCTACTAGAGCAATTTCAACCTGTCATAGATATACTGGAAAGTAAATTAGTAAATGTACTCTTCGGTATCTCCATATTCAATGTGATAATTCTGTGGCATGATTTCTACGAAGAGAAGAGTCATCCAATTCGACTGCCAAAAGCAAAGAAAATCCAAGAAAAAGAAATTGATGAAATAAAAGCTACGGGATTTAAATTTGGAAGATACGGGCATCTAGATACTGTGAGTTTCGCTTCAGAGCATACACTTGAGCTTCTGTGCAACTTTACAAAAGATGACAAGTTCCAAACATATGATCTGTTCAAATACCTCCTAAAAGAGGACTACGACATACAACAAATTGCAAGAAGAGCAGGTATAGAGATCTCCTTGGAGGAGATGGAGAGTAAATTTAAAATTGGAGAAGATGTAATTCCTGACTATCCAATTACTGCACTCCGAAGCATACTTACATACTCTATAGAAGAGGCTGTACTAACAGAAAGCAGACAGCTAGAACCTCATCATATATTCCTTGCCCTCATGCGATTGTACCCTCAAACCCTCAAATATTTGCAAGCAAAAGGAATCTCCGTTGATATACTCCGAGAGATTTCCCTGTATAACAATAGCTTAGTTGTAAAAGCACAAAAGACTAAATATCTAGATCCAAATGTTGCTTACTTTAACAAAGGCGGAATAGCAAGAAAATGGATATATGGATATACCTTCATACTTGGACACTTTAGTAAAGATTTAACAGAAGAAGCTGCTGAGAACAGAGATACTTACGGAATAGGGCATGATAGTGAAATTGAAAATCTCGTATCTGTACTTGGTAAACTCTCCAACAAAAATGCACTTTTAGTTGGAGAAGCTGGGGTAGGGAAATCTAGCTTAATCCTTGGAGTAGCCCAAAGAATCAATACTGGCAATGTTCCAGTACAACTTAAAGACAAACGAATCATTCAATTAGATATCAATGGATTAATTGCACGCTCCCTAAAGATGGGAAATATAGAAGAGTTAATAATCAAAGCAATGCAGGAATTGGAAAACTCTGGGAATACAATTCTCTACATTGACGAGATGCAAGAGTTAATCCCAGCACGAGCAGAGGAATCTAATCATTCTTTGGCTGGTATTCTTCTTCCATATATCCTAAACAGCAAATTCCCCATAATTGGTACCGTAAATTATGCAGATTACAAAAAATACTTCTACAGTAATGAATCACTTAGACAAAGTTTTACAAATATAGAGGTTGCAGAGGTTTCAACTACAGATACATTGAAGATTCTTGAGACAAAAATCTCTACCTTAGAAAAGAATTTTAATTGCTACATCACATTCCCAACACTTGTGGCCTCAGTAGAGCTAGCATACAGATATATCAAAGAAAGGAAACTCCCGAGCAGTGCTGTTCAGACAATTGAAGCAACATGCTCATGGGCACAGTCTAACAATATCCAGAAAGTAACTGCAGAGCATGTATCAAAAGCAATCTCCATACAGAAGAATATTAATATAACCGAAGTAGACCAAGAGGAAAGTAATAAATTAAGAAAACTAGAAGAGAATATTCGCAAGAGAGTAATAGGACAAGACGAGGCAGTTATTGCAATTACAGAATCCCTTAGAAGAGCTCGAACAGATATTCGGAATCCTGAGAAACCAATCGGGGTATTCCTTTTCATGGGTCCAACAGGTGTAGGAAAGACATATCTTGCCAAGGTAGTAGGGGAAGAGTTCTTTGGAAGCAAAAACGACATTATACGAGTAGATATGTCAGAATACCAAGATACAGACAGCGTAGATAAGTTCCTTGGAACAACGGGTGGTAGCAATGTCTTTGGACAAACAAATATTACTCTTGTAGATAGAGTCAGGAGTAATCCATACACCGTAGTTCTGTTTGATGAAATAGAGAAAGCAAATCCCAAAATCCTCAACCTCTTCCTTCAAATCTTCGATGAAGGTCGTTTAACCAGTGCAGCAGGAGAAACAGTAGATTTTACAAATACAATTATTGTTTGTACAAGCAATATTGGTAGTGGAATACTCCTTCAAGCATTGCAACAAGATGAGGCTTTGTGGGGAGAAGCGAAAGACAGAGCAATGATAGAGTTAAGACAAGCACTAAGTCCAGAACTTCTAAACCGTTTCGACAGGGTAGTCGTCTTCTCGCCATTAGATATAGATCAATTAAAGAATGTAGCAGAACTTCTTTTGGGAGAATTGAAGAGAAGAATGGTAGATAAAGGAATAAATATTAAATGGACAGACCAAATATCAATGTTAATTGCAAACAAAGCAAACGAACCTGGAATGGGTGCTAGACCACTAAAAAGATACATACAAGAGAAGATAGAAGGACAGATTGCGAAAGAGATAATTGAGGGTAATTTGAAGTCTGGGAGTGAAATAGATATCAAAGAGAGTTGGATTAACTAAAAGGTTGAAAAATACCTAGTTATCCCATATAATCTCAAAGTTAATATATACGAGTCTTAAACATGGGTGCACTACCAAAAAGAAGAATTTCTAAAGGAAGAAAAAATAGAAGAAGAGCACAAGATGGATTAAAGGTCACATCTCTTTCAAAATGTCCAAAATGTGGAAATGCGAAGAGAGCTCACTTTGAATGTCCAAGTTGTGGTTACTATAAAGAAATTAAAGAAACCAAGTAAATGAAAAGAGCTACTGACCCTAGACATTTTGCAAGAGTCCTGGCACTACAGGAACTTTTCTCAAAAGATTTTAATAAAGATAGCGTTAACACGGACATTATTCCTCTACCTGAACTTCTTGAATTAGACGAGATAGAGGAGTACAAGACCGATCTATACGAAAGCATAAAAGAGGGTGTTTTAGATAACCTCGAACAGATAAATACAATAATCACACAATATGCACCTCAATGGCCATTAGATCAGATTAAACTTGTAGATTTACAGATTCTTAGAATTGCAATATTTGAAGGCTTCATTGGTAAAATTACACCTCCAAAAGTAGCCCTAGATGAAGCAATAGAGATAGCCAAAGAATTTGGTGGAGAAACAAGTAGTAAATTTGTAAATGGTGTATTAGGAGCAATATACGAAAAAGAAAATGGAAAATCTTAATGAGATACAAAAGAATATTGGTTTGGATTTTCAGAACCCTGAGTTACTAGAGATTGCGCTAACACACAGATCATATCTCAACGAACATCAAGGTGCTAAACTTCAAAATAATGAAAGACAGGAATATCTTGGAGATGCTGTATTGGAACTAATAATTTCAGATTACATCTTCAGAAAATATCCTGACAAGGCAGAGGGTGAACTAACAAGCATTCGTTCAGCAGTTGTAAGAACCGAGAGTTTGGCTGAAGAATCTAGGAAGCTTGGTATTGGGGAACATCTTCAAATGTCAAAAGGTGAGAAAGATTCCGGTGGTAAAGATAAAGATTATTTACTAGCAAACGCTTACGAAGCAGTTCTCGGAGCCATATATCTCGACAGTGGAATGGAATCCTGCATACAATTTGTTACAAGAACTTTGGTACCTAAAATTGACAATATCGTTGAGAACAATCTCTTCATAGATCCTAAAACCCAAGCCCAAGAGATAATACAATCAAGATACAAAACTACTCCAACATATGAAATTGTAAAAGAAGAGGGACCAGATCATGACAAGAAGTTTACTGTCGCTCTTCTCATTAACAGGAAGGAAAAAGCTCAAGGACAGGGTACAAGTAAACAAAAAGCTGAAGAAAGTGCAGCTTTGGCAGCTATTGAGATAATAGAAAAAGAGCTTAAATCCTTGAATTAATATATATCATCTGATAAAATCCATCACTATGTTAAAAATAAGACTAAAAAGAATAGGAAGACGAGGAGATCCACATTACAGAATAGTGGTAATCGAATCTTCTAAGGGGAGAGACGGAAGACCAATTGAGGATCTTGGCTCCTACAGTCCAAGGAGTAACCCTAAGGTTTTCGAAGTTGATCAAGAGAAAGCAACTGCATGGTTAAAAAATGGAGCTCAACCTACAGATACTGTTGCCCAACATTTTGTAAAATTAGGAATAATCAAGAGCTTGAAAAGAGGTTCTCACAAACCTAATACTGAAAAGAAGACAAAGGAGCAAGAGTAGTAGTATAATAATTAAAGTATTTTAATTATTTATTTATAGATATGAAAGAGCTACTAGAGCACATTGTGAAATCGATAGTAAACCACCCAGATAGCGTAAGTATCGAAGAGAAAGAAAGTGTAGACTTTCCTGGACTCACTATTCTTACGATAGATGTCGCAGAAGAGGACAAGGGTGTTGTAATAGGTAGAAAGGGAAGAACTATCAATGCAATCAGAGATCTGATTACAATTAATGCAATTAGAACAGATAGACGAGTAAAAGTCCTCATAAAAGACGACAAAGCAGGAAACAGAGAAGAACCAAAGAAAGAAGAACCACAGCAAGAGGGTAACACTACAGAAGGGGATATGCTCTACGACGAGATCTAGTCTAGAACAGCTGATTTACTTTCAAATATCTTAACTACACTTTCATCCGCAGTGTATGGAGAAAATTGACCATATAGATTGAAGTCCTCAATATTCTCTGGGACATAATATCCTGTTACATTTAGTTCAACTTTCCACTCTTTGTTAGATTCTGACAAAGAGATATTCTCAACAGATATGATATATGGCGAAGCAGAGTAGAGACTTTCCAAGAAACTCAGGACATTTTCCAATGTTCCTGAATATGCAAGGGGTCCACTTACACCTAAAATATATTTCGTTTTCTTTGTATCATTCCCCCCAATTCTGATATCTGCCGCAGATATCTCTTCAGATGAAAGATTCTTTTCAAAAGCAAGATTATCTATGTAATATATAAAACTAGAAACCTTTAAAGTCTTTGGAATAACATTCTTTGCATGTACTAAATCTGTCTGTAGCGTTGTCTCATCAAGATTGTTAAGAGCTATCTCTAATTGTTCTAGCTGCTCTTCCTTACCCTTTATCTCCTTGTATTCTGCCTTTACAGCTAAAGCACCTTTAATCATTGGTATGAAAACAAAGATACCCAGCATAATTAGGACACTGACTACTAAGATAGGAATTAGGATATCAGTAAACTTCAATTTCGTTTTACTAATCTTCTCGCTTACTGCTTCTATCTCCTTCTTTATTCTCTCTTCTTTAACGTTTTTCTTAATTAAGTTTCCCATTATATTGATGATGTAAAATCAGTAAATACTAACTTCCCCTCAAAAGAAAATCTAACCCCATCTCCAGTCTTTCCTACAGATTTGAGAATGATACTTTCAACTTTACTATCATTGGAAAGCAAATACCAAAACTTTGAAACCTCTTCCAAAGTATATGCATTACCATCCAAATCAAAGGTTAGCTGCCCTCCGAAATCAAAGGAGGAGACATTAATACTCCCGCTTTTTGCAGCAATGCTATTTATATACTCAATAACGGTTCTTGGAGAGAAAGCATCTTTCTGGATATCTTTGTATAGGGATATTCTTTCTCTTATCTCATTATTTCCTGTTATTTTGTAAGATACAGAACTTAACCTCTGTTCATAGTTATATAGTTTCTCTTTCTCACTATTTAATTGTATCTTCGAGACGATATTGAAACCAACAATTAGGATAGAAACAAAAACCAAAGTCATCAAACTTATTACAGCTCCCATATTAAGCTTCTTCTTCTTTTTCTCGTGGACTACTTCTGCCTTAGAAAGATTAGGAATTAGATTGATCCCTGTATTTTCCTTTGCAGGAGTAGAAGGAGGAGTAGGGGTTACAACTTTCTGTTTAGATTCTTCTTTCTTTTTATTAATAAGAAGAGCATCTTCCGGTTTTTTATTTTGAATAGGGGTTTTATTCATCTTTTAATGCCAAACCAATAGCTACCGAGTATGAAGGTCCACTCTTTGCTATTATATCTTTTAATTTATTGTCTACTTTTATAGAACTCCATGGCATAGCAACAGATGCTGTTACACCTAAGCTCTTTGAAACATATTCTGGTAAACCAGGAAGCAAAGCTCCATCTCCATTTAGGATGAACTCGGTAGGAGATGCAGAGAGAGTTTTGTTCTTGTAGAATTCAACACCTCTTCTTACTTCTACCATTATGGATTCAACAATAGGGGATACGACATTGTATATCTTTCCCTCAAGTACATTTTCAACAACACCGTAATTTCGTTTGAATTCTTCAGCTCTTGGGTATTCAAAATTGAATTTGTTAATAATGGATTGAGTAAGAGAATCTGATCCAATGGCAATACTTTGAGAAAAGACTAAATATCCATCTGAGAGAATACTCATATCTGTACTGTTTGCACCAAAATCTAGCATAACAAGATTCTTCTTCTTTGTAGCTTTGTACATTGCTCTACCCATAGCTACAGACTCCGTCTCGATGGCCACAAGCTCTAATCCAGCCAAGGTAGCTATATTAATGTAGATATCTATAATTTTAAGAGGAGCAGCAACTAGAAGCACTCTTGGGGCGTTCTTCTCTTGGTTAAAACCAATGGGGACATAACTCAACTGAACCTCTTCAAGAGGCATAGGGATATACTGTTTAGCTTCAAAATACACAGCATCTTTAAGTTCTTCTTTCTTAACACCAGGAAATTCCAAGAATCTAGTAAAAACAGAAAACTCTGGGAGTGCCATTACCGTATTTTTATTCTTTATCCCAGAAGAATCATAGAGTTTCTTTAGTACATCTGCTAATTTCTTCTGGTCAAGCTTATCCTCACTGTTTATCACTCCCTTAGGAGTAATCTGTGAACCCAAGTTTGCAAGTTCTGGAGTCTCAGCAAAGATATTCTTAAGCTCTACAGCTTTTACAGAGTGCGTACCAAAATCTATACCTACATGATCGGGCAACTTTGCCATATTTTGAGCAGTTTATAACTAAATAGTTTATATATCATATCAAAAAGTAATTTGATTTTGTATTAACCTAAATACTTTTCGATTTCTTTAACAAGTCCTTCGTAATCCAAGTCAATTTTTACAAGATATGAGGAAGCACCTAGGTCAAAAGCCTCTTTAATAACTGTATCACTTGTCATATTGGTAAGTATAACAACAGGAATGTCCCCATATTTTTCTTTATTACTCTTCATTGCCTTTAATACTTCTAATCCATCAACTCCAGGCATCATTAAATCTAAAATTAGAAGATCAATGCTACCCAATTGAGATGAAAGCATATCTAATCCTTGGTAACCATCGGCAGCTGTCATGCAACCAAAACCCGCAGATTCTACCAACTCTTTGTAGGAATCCAGTAAGTCTTTCTCATCTTCTACTATCAATATCGTTTTAGCCATATTTAAAATTTAACAATTTAATATGCAATTTCTATTTTATATATTACCAGTTTATTCCCTCTGTTGAAACTACAGCCTGTCTAAATACCTCCCGAGCAACAGGAGCACTTTCTCCTAAATACCAATCTACGGGTTGTGCAGCAAGGTCAAACCTTACAATGTAGTTTCCACCTGATGATTCTGTATATGCAATATTAAAGGAGTTAATATCTACACTTGGTGAGTTTAATCCAATTGTATACATTCGATAATCTTCTGTAGTACCATCAAAACATTTATCATGGTTATCCCACAAATCGTTTGTAGAGGTTTTTATAACATATCCCATATCGCTTGCAGGATCCATATCTCTAAAGAATCCAATACATATCCAGTTTACATATCCATATGGTTTGAAGTGTATTTCATTTCCTGTAATATTCTCTCCAAGAGGTAGTGCATAAACAGTTGAGATATCTGGTATCTCGGGATTATTTGTAACTCGGTCATTTGCAGAGTCATATGTTCTTGCATCTAAAGAGTTA
>CAZOFW010000008.1:18699-21523 GCA_964579365.1 uncultured Candidatus Saccharibacteria bacterium | reverse complement strand
ACTTTATATATCCATGCCTCTATGGTTCCAGCAGAGGTTAGATCTAATGAATCATGATCATTTACTTCGATGTAGTCACTACTTCCATTAAAGCTTCTCGCACCTCCAGCTTTCCCACTTGCAAGATATGTTGTTCCATTTGGTGTCCCATCGTTGGTATTTGTACTGTAGTCGTACAGAAATGCAGGAGAGGAAGCTGTCGCATTGGATGTCTTTATGTTTAATCCTATCGCAGATGAACCATTATTATGGACTACTTGGGTATCTGTTAGGTCGATTGTACTTTTGGATGTACCCATGGAAAGATTGCCGAAAGAAACCGTGCCGTCAGATGTAAGAGAGATGGAGATCAAGATTGTAACTGTTGTTGTGCCACTTATGGCAACTGCGGAGGAGGGAGCTACTGTCCCGGCCGAAACACTCACCTGTGTAGAAGGATTTGTAATTTGTATTTCAATTGTGTCATCAACATTTGCCCCAGAGCCAACATCTAGTTCTGCATACATACAAATTTGGGAAGTTCCTACGGTCATAGATCCAGTAACAGTAGAGGTCCCAGAACTGAATGAGCCGGGTGTGCTATTAAATTGGGTCGCATCTCCAGGTATGGAAGAAGAGCAAGAAGCTTCTTGCTTGTAGTAGAGAATTAATCCGGATATATTACTGTCAGAGATTGTTCCCATCTCTGTTATCGTAATACTAGTAACAGAAGTACTACCTGTATTTCGAATAAAAGTAAAAGCTCCCCCCATATATGCATCTGTACTTCCTTGTTGTATGTTTGTGGTTTGTGTCCCTGTTGTTCCAACGGTAACTTCTAATAATGGAGGTGTAACGTCAAGATTAACACTATCTACCCATGCTAGACACTGGGCATTCTTTGAGTTCCCATCTTTCAGATCCATATAAACTTGGAAAGTATATGTCCCTGTTGTTGTAAAATATGAAGAAACATTCTGATTTGAAATTGGATTCCAACTTGTTCTACCTAGTGTAGCTTGAGGTATATATGTGTCTTGCCAAATTGTATTGGTGTTTCCAGATATTGTAGATCTAATTTCAATAGTATTTATTGCGCAGTTTACATCAACGGATTCTTTTGACCAGTACAAATTAAGGTATACAGTGCTTCCTCCTGTTATTTCCGAAGAGATTACCTGTGAAGCGGTCCCCGTAGCGGCAGTGTTTCTCCCAGATACTTGTGTAACGATTGAACCAGCACTATCTTGGTAGTAACTAGAATCATATGTCGTAGTAGAAAGCGTCCATCCGGTTGTTCCTCCTGTAAAGCTTGGATTTGTTAAAACATTGGTGGCATAGACTTTGTCAAGAGGGATTCCCAAATTTGAAAAGAGAAGGAAAGCAAGAAACAATATTGATAAAACAGAAATAACATGAGTTAAAATAGCAAGATGTTGTAATTTATCACGCATACTATATCTTAGAGTGGAACAGGTATTATTTCAAGTCTAGAATGCTTCTAGAATATCCTCTTGAGCTACACTCTTCTGTTCTCCTGTAATCATATTCTTTACTGTGTACATCTTGTCCTTTATTTCATCTTCACCTATGAATATGACATAAGGGATATTTAATTTATTTGCATAATTAAGTGCCTTCTTCATATTCCCAACAGGAGCAACTTCGGTAGGTATGAAATTCTCTCTTAAAGTATCTGCCAATTCTAAACAAAGTTTCCTATCTTCTGTGAGAGGAAGAACCAATACTGCAGTAGGTGTATCCTCTTCTAGTTTAATCTCGACTTTATTTTTTAATTGGTCGAATAGTCTTGTTAACCCTATGGATATACCAACTCCTGGGAATTTTTGGTTTGTGTAATAACCTGCTAAATCATCATATCTACCACCTCCACATACAGAACCAATCTCTGGATATTTGTTTAAGATTGTTTCGTAAACAGTACCTGTGTAGTAATCTAAACCTCTTGCTACTGTTAGATCAATTTTTACACTTTCTCCAATACCAAGAATGTCTACCTCTTTAATTACAAATTCTAGCTCCTCAACACCCTTTTTGAAAATATCTGAAGATATTTCTAATGTCTTAAGAGAGGAAAGGATTTCTTTGTTAGTTTTGCTATTTAATTTGTAGAAGTTAAAGATAGCTTCTATTTGTTTTTCATCTAAACCAATATCTTTAAGTTCCTCTTTTGTTTTACCTTCCCCTATCTTCTCTATGCTATCCAATGTCCTTAGTACAGAAACGCTATCTTTTATATCTAGAGATTCAAAAAGACCATTAAGAATCTTCCTGTTGTTTATTTTAATGGTAAAGTCTAATTCCAAGGAAGAGAATATACTGGCAATTATTGCTGGTATCTCAGCATCGTAGGAAAGGTCTAGTGTATCTCTCCCTATTACATCGATGTCACACTGGTAGAACTCTCTAAATCTCCCTGCCTGTGGTTTTTCTCCTCTGTATACCCTATCTATGGCATATCTTTTGAAGGGGAATACTAAGTCATTCTGGTTCTTTGCTACATATCTAGCTAATGGTACTGTTAGGTCAAAACGCATAGCCAATTTAGTGTCTCCTTTTTCAAACTGGTATATCTGTTTGTCTGTTTCTCCTCCGCCTTTAGTTAAGAGTACCTCTGCTCTTTCAAGTACTGGTGTCTCAATTGGTCTAAAACCATAGAGTTCATATATATCTTCAATTGTTCTTTTTAACCTGTTAAAAGCTATTTGTTCTTTAGGTAAAAGCTCTTGAAAACCAGGTAATACATTAATATTCATAATGTTTACATTCTATTTTAATTAAAAGATATTGTCAAAAGAGAGTGTGTAGTATAATGATCGTTATG
>CAZOFW010000008.1:0-18599 GCA_964579365.1 uncultured Candidatus Saccharibacteria bacterium | reverse complement strand
CTAGAAGCTGGATGTAAATATGTTGTTTGGTTAAATCATTTTGGAAAAGAATTACCAGAAGAACTAAAAGGTCGTGTATATGTTATTGAAAAGATAGAAGATTTACTTTATCTGTAGCGATAATATCTAAATTTGATATATCTGTCATACAATCTCTGTATTGGATAAAGCTTTTTGCTGTATACATACTCGTATGTTCTTTCGATCTGTTCTAAATATCCACCAAAGCCTCTCTTGTATTGAGAATATCCATATCCTGGGTTCCCTGGCTTGTATCTCTCTTCAGGTAGTACTCCCCAGTTATTAAATCTCTTTATACCTTCTCTCTGCCCCATTAACATACACTCCCATCTTAGTAACATAGGTGCTCTTAATTTCGTATCTATATCTGTTTGTGCACTGTAAAGACAAGATATCTCATCTCCATATACTGCAATTAGTATCATGGCAAGGATATTCCCATTCCTTTTTGCTACTCCAAGTCTCACGACACCATTTTGTGAGAAGTATTTATGTAGAGAGGTAAAATATTGTAAAGGTCTTACATCAAAAGATTTCCTTTCCCCACTCTTTTGTAAATATGTATGGAACAATTTCCAATCTTCTAAATTGCTTGAAAAGGATATATCTATGCCCTCTCTTCTAGCTTTACGTATATATGCAGGATAGTTCTTACTCATGTCGTGTTCTTTACACCATGTAAGTAATTCTTCTTCTGTATTTCCTACTAAATCTACCATCCAGTTGGTTTCAGATTGAATGAAGTTAATACTATGCTTAAAATCTAGTGTAGAAGGTACTTTTGCTATCTGCTCCTTCTCTGTAAATGCAGGATCTATCTTTATACAGGAGATATTTTTTAGCTTAAAATATTCTACAAGAGTATTAAGGATGCTTTTGTAGATATCTGGTGTCTCTGTGGTCATTAGAGGGCCTCTAGGAAGGTATATTTGAGTACCAAAGGGAGTCTTCTCAAATATTACAAGAGATATTCCTTGAAGTGTGTTATTTGCATCGAAAAAGGCTAGCCTAAGGATATCTTTTCCCAATTCTTTCTGAAATTCACCCCATTCATATGTTTGTAGGAAGGTCTTTTTTGAGCATTGATTGATATATGAATCCCAGGCTTCTTTATTTTCTATCTCACTAGTCATATTTGATTATCTTACTATATTCAGTTGACTTTTCACACCCTATATCCGAGTATTAAAGATAATTATATTTTAATCATTAATAACATGCCCAAGTCAAAAGTCCTTGTTCTCGTAGGAGCAGTATTTGTCCTTCTAGTAGCTGCAGCAGCTTTGTATTTCTTTCTCATAAAAGATATGGATTATGTAGCAGACGCACCGGAAGGGTGTCCAAAGTCAACCTCTATCATTGTTATGTCTGAAGAGGCTGGTACACAGAAAATTACATCTGAGAATTCTAACTTCATTCATTGGGATAAGTCTCAGGGATTGTTAGTATTTACTAATTACACACTAAATCCAGATAGTATATATTCTAATATCATAGAGGGAAATGTCTTGGCAGTTATTAAATTTAGAAATGGAGATTCTAGTGAATTAGGAGTTGGTACATACAGAAAGAATGCCTTGGAAGGAACAACAACCCCAAATCAGTATACTCCGGAGTACAATATCTCTACCGTTGGTCTCGCTGGTGGAGTTTTTGATGACAATGCAAATGTCGAGATTACTTACTTTGGTAAAGACTATGTTTGTGGTACTGTAACAAGTGATGATGGTGATTCAAGCATCAAGGGGGAGTTTATAGCCAAGTATGTTGATAAGATCTAATTGTTATCTAATATATTAAAAATTTAATATGGCAAAGCCAACAAAGTATGCGTCCTTAATCTGTACGATTTGTACAATACTGGCATTAATTGGAATAGTTGCTGGAATAATGAGTCATAATCCCCTATTCACGATATTCTTCCTACTTCCAGCTGCGATATATGAGGTTTACAGAACAGAGGGAGAGTCAACAAGGGCCTCTTCTATAATTCTTTTGCTCGTGTTAATTGCTGAGATATTCCTTCTGGTATTCAATGTTAACTTTAATATCGCTGAGTATCTGGGTTCAACAGAGAAAACAATTGGAGGATATCTTGTTCCTTTGGGAGATATTAAGATTGTGGGACCAACTGTTATGGCTATCCTTTCACTAATTCTTTTCCTTAGAACATACGGTGCATTTACAAAATGGTTAGCTGTAGTAATCTTTGTTACTGCTTTCGCAATCATATATACAATTGATCCAGTCATATTTAAAGACCTTTTTAAGTATGCTGTCCAACAGGGAGTGGATAGCTTGTAATGTGCTACAATATAGATATATAAATTAATCATTTTATATTTATGGGATATATAGATAATATCGAAGATAGAACATTGGAGAATAGTAATTTCAGGAAAGTATTGTTTACTGGTGGGCATATGCAGTTAGTAGTTATGTCTCTTAAACCTTTGGAAGATATTGGGATGGAAGTACATGACAATGTTGATCAATTCTTTAGATTTGAAAGTGGTGAGGGTAAAGTAATCATGAATGGTGAGGAAAGCATTGTTGGTGCTGAGATGGTTGCTGTAGTGCCTGCGGGAACTCAACATAACATTGTAAATACATCTGCAACTGAGGATTTAAAACTTTACACAATTTATTCACCTGCTAACCATCCAGAGGATACTGTACATGTAACAAAGGAAGAAGCAATGGCAGCGGAAGAGCATTAGAATATGAATATCGACAATAAAGATTCTACAGAGAAAAATAATCTAAAGGAAAGGTATGAGCTTGCTCTTCAAGACACTTCTACTTTTAGAAATTGTGCAGGATTTGTTAAATACATGCTTGGAATTAACAAGCAAGAGGTTCTTGTAAGTCCAAATGATCTCTCTGAGAAAGGTCTTTTGAAGTATCTGAAACCACGTGGCCAATTAGATATAATCCTAAAGTCTCCCACTCTCATATCAAAGGAAGAGTACTTGAAAAAAGCTTCAGATTCAGATATTGCAGCTTTACTGGTAAATAATGTACCTAATGAACAATCTTCAGATCTTAATGATAAGGTTAATGCAACAAGAGAAGGTTGGATGTATATTCATTTTGCAGTAATAGACCCAGATAATACTGAGATGGTATATATGCGTCCAGATATTGAAAAGTCTCCGAAGTATGCTCCTTATGAAGATTTTGTTGAATGTGTAAAAGAATTTGAAGGTATGGAGTCCATGGTTGTATTTTTTAATACAAAGGAGAATTAAAACAATAAATATGAAAATTGTATTAAAGGCAATCTGTGATATTAGATTTTGCCATAGTAAAAGATTGTAAAGTATAATGAATTATGGATGAAATAGAAAAAAGAGAGAATAAAGATGAGGTAGAAGTAATAAAAGAAGAAATTTCGGAGACAGAGCCTGCTTCTATGTCTAGACGTGATTTTCTAAAACTGTCAGGAACTACATTTGGTGTGGCTATTATTCCTGGAAAGATTTGGAATTTTCTTGATCGACAGGAAGGAGAGGAAGATTTGTCTGAGGCTGCAAGTTCTTACATCTCACAAACGCCTCAAGAAGCGATAAAAGTGTCAGAGGTTCTTCGTGGTAAGGGTTCAAGCGCCTCAAATATCTGTGGACCACTAAGTGTTGCAATAATGTTGGATTGGCGATTAAAAAATAATTTAACAATAGAGGTAGGAGATAATCCTAAGCTTTCTGGCATTATTCCAGAAGATATGTGGCTTGAAAGTCCAGGAGGTGAAAGTACAAATCCAAAACTCTTTGAATATGCTTTTCCTTCTAGTAGATACGATTCTTTTCGAATTAAAGAAAATATCGGAAAAGTTGATTTTAATAACCTTGGCAATATCGGAGAGTTAAAACCTGGAGATTTCATGTATCTTACTGGTGGGTCTTTTACACATTTTATTGCTATATCTAGAAAAGATAAGCAAGGGAGATTATATGCGACATCTAATCTTCATACTTCAAAAATTGGTGAATTTATAATCGATGAAGTAATGTTGTGGGATCCAAGTACAAAGGCAGGCTTTTTCAGAGAATGGGCAAGTGGAACTGGTGCTGAGAGGGCAAGAACGGGAACAGATGGATTTTACCTTTGGAGAAAGAAAGAAAAAGGAGAAAATACTGCAAAAGATCCAATTACTGAAAAGTATCGGAATTGGTTTGTCAATAGATTAATGGATCAAAAGAAGGGAAAATGGAATATCCATATTCAAGAACTTGGTGGTAAGGAATTATTTGAATGGAGAGATGGGATGGGATACCATCCGGCATCTACGATGAAGGTCCCTATTGCTATTTCTGTTATGAAAAATATTAATGAAAAATATAGGACTGAAATTAAAGAAAAAGGATTGGAAGAAATTTTAAATGTGAATGGATTTGGAGGTAGAAGCTTTGCAAAATTACTTTCAGCTATGCTTGTAGAATCGGAGGAAGAAGCTACTGAACATTGTGTAAATTTTATAAATCAGAATAAACCGATAGATGAGAATTTCAGAGAAATGGGTCTTTCTGATACGACATATCTTCCAAGACGGTCCTCTCAAAGGGATTTATATAAAGCCTGGGAGGAACTTTTCGTAGGAGAATCTTTACCAAAAGAAAGTAAAGGATTTTTGATCAAGTTGTTAAACGAATATACAGAAAATGATGATATATTACTTGGATCTTTGAAAAAGAATTCTGCAGATATTAATATTTGGAATAAACGTGGTACTGTATTGACCCCAGGATTATATACTGTTCAAGATACAGGGGTTGTAAAGGTTGGAAATAGATTCTTTTTTCTTGGTCTTACAGGAACATCGGTTAAATACAATGGGGCGACAGATGTTGAATTGCAAGAGTTTATTGAAGAGATATGCTCTATGTTTAGTTCATATGTTAAAGAGCTCAATTCCAATCGAATAAAACCTGGCAGTAAAAAAGAAATAGTTTAGAAGTATTAAAATATTTATCTTCCACATCAGCAAAGTTCTAGCGAGAGATTAGGAGTTTTTTAGTATTGGTGATATAATATCCCGTTTGATGTAGATCTAAACGAAATAATCTGCCACATATAAATATCCATTAGGTTAAATATATTTTTAATTTCGGTTATCTCTGCGTAGACGAAATTAAAATATATAAATAAAGATAATGGAATACTATTCCAGAAATAAAAACCGTAAAAGAAGATTTCAACCTCGTAATAATAGAGGTAGAGGAACCAATATTAATGTAAATAGATTCATAGCAAAAGCTATAGAAAGTGAAATGCCAAATATCTATGTAGATGGCCATAACTTCTCAGAGTTTGATGTTGTATCTCCTTTAAAGAAAAATATTCAATACAAGAAATATGATGTACCTACCAAGATACAGTACGAGGCTATTCCAAAGATTCTCGAGGGAAGAGATATCTTAGGTATTGCAAGTACAGGTTCTGGTAAGACAGCAGCCTTCTTAATTCCCTTGATTAACAAAATGATAAAAGATTCTAACCAAAGATGTTTGGTAGTTGAACCTACAAGAGAATTGGCTATGCAAATACAAGATGAATTCATAACCTTAGCAAGGGATACTAATCTTAGATCTGCTTTGGTAATTGGTGGAAGCAGTATGTATGCTCAGATAAATATATTAAGAAAAGATCCAAGATTTATTGTATGTACACCAGGAAGAATGAAAGACTTAAGTGACAGAAGAGTTGTAGATTTAAGAAAGATAAACAATGTTGTACTAGATGAGGTAGATAGAATGTTGGATATGGGATTCATAGATGACATTAAATATATTACTTCAAGATTAAACGAAAAAAGACAGTCCCTATTCTTCTCTGCAACAATGAATAGAAAATCCGAAGATATTGCGAATACATTACTTAAGAATCCAGTAAGGGTTGAAATTGAAACTCAGCAAGCTGGTAAAAATGTAGATCAAGATATCGTAAGAGTAAGATCTAGAGATGAAAAGGTAGCTTTGTTAACAGAATATCTTAAGAAAGATGAGTTTGAGAAGGTACTAATCTTTACCAGAACTAAGAGAGAAGCAGATAGATTATCTGACAAACTTTTTGAATCTGGAATAAGAACTGGTGCTCTTCATGGTAACAAGGGCCAGGGTCAGAGAAGTAGAATAATTGAGAGTTTTAAGAGAGGAAATCTTTCTATCTTAATTGCTACTGATATTGCTTCAAGAGGATTAGATGTAAACAATATAACTCATGTTATCAATTATGATGTACCTGAGAATTTTGATGATTACATCCACCGTATTGGAAGAACAGGTAGAGCTGGTAAGAAGGGTATAGCAATTACATTTGTTGGCTAAATAAAGGATAGTGTCAATATTTGAGGAAATCCATTTTTTGTGTAGAATATATAAATAATGGTAACCTCTGAAGCTTTGAAAAGAAGATTTGAAGATATTGATCTTCTTAAGGGTCTTGCAATTATCTTAATGAGTTTTGTGCATGTTAACTCTCTTCTCTTTCTTCATCCGTTTGGATTCTTAGACGATGTAACATATCTTGGTTCTACAGTCTGTTTTGTAATTTTTCTTTTTGCGTTCTCCTTTCTTCAAGGAAAGAAGCTCCTAGGTGGAAAGATAGATTCATGGAAGAAAATACTAAAAAAAATATTGTTACTTTACCTTAGTTACTTTGTATTAGGAGTATTAAGTCTCCTTCTGCATGATGGAACAATCACTTTGTCAAAGATCTTAGATGTTGCTTTGCTCAATAACTTGCCTTTATATACTGAATTTCTAGTATTGTTTATATGGTTTACAATATTCTTTAAGATATTCAGTGGTACAATCCAAAAACTTTTAAAGTATCCATGGGTAATGTCTCTAATTTCATTGATTATATATGCTCTAGGAATATGGATTTACAACTTGAACGTAGACAATGAGATTTTATTGGGGATTAAAATGCACTTAGCCGGAAATATGGATGTCCATGTGTTTCCAATATTCCAGTACATGCCAATATATGTGTTGGGATTAATAATGGCAAAATATGGAAATCAAAAAAAGTATTTAGGTTTTGCACTCATCTTGTTATGCATCATAATCGTTTTGTCTGTGTTTAACCTCTCTGTTTGGCTTAGGTGGCCTCCTTCGATCCTTTATCTAACTGAAGGTGCTTTCTTTATTTTCTCATCATTATATGTATTGGGATATTTAGAAAAGATTAAGGCTTTGAATTGTATTAAACTTTTCGGAAGAGATTCCCTCCTCTCTTTGATTGTGATTACGAGTCTTTCTTTTTTGGCTACTTGGATTCTTTTTCCTTCGGGTAATCCATACATTGTGTTATCCATAAATGCCGGAGTGTTAGTACTCTCCTATTGTGCTCTTAGGATATTAAAAAGGTCAAAAGTTTGATATAATATACTATGGGACATAAAAATGGAAGAATACAACTCTTTACTGGACTTTCCCTTCTTGCGATAGGTGGTCTTTTCGTATACCTTATGTATTTCAAAGATCCTATTAAACTTAATGATAGCGATGTAAAAGGTGATGTTGCGATAGATTGTAATGTTCTAAAACCACAAATTGCAGAGATCATAGAAAGCTCAACCTTGGAGAGAAAATGGTTACTTGTCGGGGATAATTTGTCTGAAGAGTATAAAAATTTATTAATTACTTCTAATATTGAAAATAAAGCCTACGAGGAAAAAGCATTTGAAGATATTGTTTTTAATATAGAAGGAAGTGATATTACTGGAGAACTAACATATGATGAAGAGAAAAAGAACCTTGCACTCGAAAGAAATATAGAGGATTTGAAGCCTGGAGTATATTCTGTGAAGATTTCAAGTAATTCAAAGTATTGTAATATACCTGAATACAAAGAATTTACATTTAATGTTTCTTCCCCTGTATATGTTGCTTGGACAATGGACTGGGAGGGCTTTGATGTAGAACAAAAATATTTAGATTCAATAGCAAATATATCTAAGAAATATAGTGTACCTGTTACACATTTCTTTAATCCATACATTTATATCAATCTTAGTAAAACAAGATCGGCATATTTGACAGATTGGGTTAAAAATAGAGAAAAATTGAATGATACCATCGGACTACATCTACATATGGATAATAATCTTGTTAAGGCTAGTGGTGTTGAAGTTCAAGATTCCCTTTCGTGGGGTGGATGGTACAAAAATGGCCATGATGTTCCAAATACTGTATATGGTTATTCAGATTTCTCAAAAGTAATATTGTGGTCTAAAGCACAGTTTAAAGCAAATAATCTTTCTGTACCTACTATGTATCGTGGGGGTGCTTGGTTTGTTGATGAAGAGAATCTTAAAGTTCTTAATGATTTAGGTTTTGTGCTTGATTCTTCTGGAAGACAGAAATATATCTGGGGTGACAACAAATTAGATGGTCCATGGGATTTAAAGAGTACAACTCAACCTTACCAGTTAAATGACAAAAATCAAAATATTACAACTAATCCAACTATGAAATTGTGGGAGATGCCAAATAACGGAGCTGATTCATGGTCATATAGTGCAGATCAAATGATTAAAAATTTTAAGGATAATTATTCTGGAGGAGTTAGCGAAACAACCAGAGTTGTAACATTTCTAAGTCATCCTCATTGGTTTAATGTAGATGAGCCTAAGATAATATCTTTGTTTAAATATATCAGCAAATATTCTGCTATTTCCGATAATGGACCTGTTCTATATGTTACGCTTGACAAGTTACCCATGCTAGGTGAGAATAATTAGTAATGTCATTAGAAAATCTGTCCAATATATTTTCGGACTTTATCAAGTTGCCTGATTTCGAGGTTAGATCAATATATCTTATTCTAATACTCCTATTCCTTATTTTGAGCTTAGTAATTTACTCCCTTTCTGAAACGAAACTAGTTCTTAAGATAGTTTTAACTAGTATTTATGGTCTAGCATTGGCAACAATGAACGTCTTGCCAATTGTCCTTTCAGAACCTTTGATTGAGAAACTTACATTCCAGAATACTTTTGGATTACAAATTCCAATATATATCCTCTTTGTATGGCAAGTATTGTCGCTAATTCTTAGAAAGAAGATAGCAGTTTTAAAACCACTCAAAATAGTTTCGCTATCATTCTTCTTCTTCTATTGTCTTTTAATTATTCTTGCTTCCCTATTCTCTCGTCCATATGTGATCCTGAACAATGTTATGAAGGGAGAAATTGTAAATGAGACGGAGAAGATTGAGGTTAGACTGACTGTGCCTGTTAGAAAAGAATCTCTAAACGTATTTCTTTCTCCGAGCCAAGATTTAATGATTAGTTATGATTATGTTTGGATATCAACAGAATGGGTTGATGGATTTCAGATAATACCTGAGGAGAGTTATCCTGCTGAATCTCGCATAGTAATATACACCACGGGGCTTTCAAACATATTTCCAGGTGGAATTGCTCATGAACAAAGTTTAGAATTTTTTACTCCCCCACTTCCTGAGGTTGAAGGAACAAATCTAGATGAGGTTAAGGGTGCGTATTCTGTTGACAAGGATTTAGAACTTTTTTTGAGTGAGCAAGATGGAGAATTTGTTTACTGGGATATACAGATTAATCCTTCAGTAGAGTATAAAACGGTTAGAGAGTATTCAGATCGTTTAATTATTGACTTCGATTCTTTAGCACAAGGAACTACATATCTTGTAAAGATTTCGCAAGCAAGCAGAATATACTCTACCAATACACATGAGCAACTTCGCATAGGAGATCTACAATTGGTTAAGGAGATAACATTTAAAACGATAGATGCTCCAGGTATCAAGGGACATAATCGTAGTGGATTGTCTCTACCAAATACGGAGCCTTGGATTATTGAATTCTCGGAAGAGATAGATATGGAAAGTGTTACAGCTTCCTACAGTATCTCCCCAGCTATTGAATATAGCTTAAGTGTAAGTAGTGACAAGAAGTCTTTAATAATTACACCAAAAGATAGTTTCAAGAAAGGTACTGAATATGCAATTACTCTAAAGAAAGGACTGCGAACGTTGCTTGGTGGCTATCTTGAAAATGATGCTGTTATTAAATTTAAGACTCCAGGAGTTGTGTATCCTGCTGGCTACTATCCAAGAAATGGTAGTAGTAATATTAGTAGGTCTGTTAAGTATTTCGCAGTTACTTTTGACCAACCTGTAAACAAGGAATCTGCACAATCTAAGTTTGGGATATCTCCTTCTGTATCCGGGACATTTTCTTGGAGGGATAACACGATGTATTACAATTTTAGTAGTGCTTTGCAGTATTACAAGAAATATACAGTAACAATTGCATCGGGGGTTAAGAGTATATATGGTTTTGATTCCACGAGATCCTACTCTTCATCTTTTACAACAGAGGAACAGGTCTTCATCCTTAATGTCCCTCAGTATTATCAACCTAAGGGTTTTGATTGTAATTTGTATGCTACAAAAATGGCTTTAGGTTATAGGGGTGTAAATATCAATGTAGAAAGTATGAGGTCTGCATTGGGTGTTGGACTAGATCCTAATGCAGATTGGGTAACTGGTTATGGTGTACATTGGGGACCAGTGTCTTCATATATTAGTGGTTACAGGAGCAATTCGATTAAGAGTGGGTGGAACCTTCTGTCATTGTTAGCAGAAGTAAACAAGGGGAACCCTGTTATACTGTTCTGGTACAATGGGTATACAACTCCAATGGGGACTAAGATTTTGGATGGAGGAGCTACAGGTTACAATGGCATGCATTCTGAGGTTGTTGTTGGATACACAGGGAGAGTAGATAATCCTACTTCTGTTATCTTAAATGATCCGTGGAGAGGAAGAAGATATTTAAGTCTTAGTACGTTTAATTGGCTTTGGAGTTATATTGGATACAGGGCTATTGTAGTCTACTAAAGTTTCAAGATTGTGTCTGGAGTATAAAGACGCAAAAGGATGGAGCACCAATATACGCCATCCAGAGCAGGAGCGTATGCATTACGGCATACTGGTTGGACCATGGTAACTTATAAATAGAAATAAATCTCTATTAGTGTCCCCTGGTGTTAATGTTCGAATCATCAACATATCTTTCAATTCCTCAGAAGTCTTCTACGCAGAAAAATTGGTTCTACGCAGGGACCGGTACCAACCCGATAGGATTTGAAAGTCCTAGCATTTTTATAGTAGAAGTATGTTGCAATTATGTCAATAGATTTTAATTAAATAATTGCTAGAGGATAAATATTCAGAATAATCTATGCTAGATTAATCTTGAGATAAAGCTTTAAAATTGACATTCTATTGAAGAACTATAGCTAGTATTTGTGCTGGGGTTTGAAGGTAAATACTTTTAATATAACTACACTCTGTACCATTAAAGTAAGGATAAACAGAACCTGTGATATTGTAGAAGAAGTCTCTGACCAAGAAGTAGACTCTGTACCTATATTCAATCCATAAATCATAAAACTTTCTATCTGTTCGTCTTCATCTAATTGTAATGGTTTAAATACATAGTATCGTTTTTTCCCATCATCATCTAATAATACAATTGAACCTTCCTGTTGCGAAAGAATGAGACTAAATTTCTCTGCGGGGAATTGGCTTTTCCCAAGATTACTATTATCTGGTGGATATATTACCTCTGCTACACCTCCAGCATCAGTTATTAGAAGCTGTGAATCTTCTGGGAGATTTAAATCATTAATTAATTGATTAATCTCTTCTAGCCCTATACTAATGGTAACTGCCCCAGCAAATTCTCCATTTTTATCTAAAAGTCTATATCCTGCCCCTATTCGAGGTTTATCATCTACTGTAAAACCAAGGTTTGTAACTCCAAAGTCTCTTCTCTCTACGAATGTTTCGTAATTTACAATCTTCTCATAAAGATTGTAATCCTTTGGATACGGAATTTTTGAGCATACATAATAGCCGTCCTTATCTACAACGCCATAATTCAGATAGGCACTGTTAAAGTCTAAGTGTTTTGTAAATGGAATCGTACAGGAATCTTTGTCATATATCCCATTCTCGTATTTTTCTGCCCACCCTATTAGATCTGTTTCAGCTATGGATATTGTTGATTCGAATTCTTTTACAATTATATTGAAAAGAAGTTCTGCTTGTTTCTCTTTTTCTTGTCGTACAACCGTTGTCCCAATTGCAAAATAAAGGAAAAAAGCCCCAACAAAGATGATAATCTGAAGCGTGAACATTACTAAAAGGAATCTCTTAATTGGGCCAATATTCTTTTGTCGACCGTCACCAGTCATATTGAAAGTTTAAAATTTTTGAATATCTATGTCAAGAAAGTTCAAGGATAAAATCCGAATTATCTGTTTACAAGTTCTTTTATGTATTTGTATGCAGAAGATATCTCTGTAGATTTCATTGTTAATCCTGGTCTTCTGTTTACCTCTAGTACATAGTTTCTACCAGTATCTGTGTCAGTTACTACATCTACTCCAGCCCAGTTTAGTTTTAGTGCTTTTGCGGATTGTACTGCTAAATCTAGAATTTCTTTAGATACATTTTTTACATTTATAAAGTCTTCACTTGCTCCTAGTGCTACATTGTTTCTGTATTTGTCTGTTACTCTTGTTCTCTTACAAACAGATGTAGATTTACCATTTGAAATGACTACTCTGTAATCAAAGGTATTGGGTATGAATTCTTGGAATATATATCTGTTGTATTTACCATTTTCTTTGATTGTTTTCTCAATGTCTGTTTTTTTATCTATTAAATATACATGGGAACCTAAAGAACCAAGTGATGTTTTGTATATACATGGTAATTTACATATCTTCTCTATGTCGGATATATTCTCATTGTTAATCCTCAGCCCATTATGGAAGAAGGTATTTGGTACCAAGATATCCTTAGATGCAAGGGAGAATATGTCTGAGAGTTTTGTACTGTGTGCATTTGTTTTGTTATGTGGGATCTTCTGAGATTTAAGATACAGGTGAAGTAAGTATGCCATGTGTGTTGTATTCCACCCTGATTGTATCCATACATAGTCATACTGTTTTAAATCTTTGTCCTGTATTTCAACTTCTATCTTACCATTGATTATTGTAAAGATTATATCTTTGATGGAAGCAACATCTAGGGTTATATCTTTTAATTTGAGTTTTTTCTGTATGGCAACTTTTTCCTCTACGGGGATATTTATACCTACGGCTAGGACAGTACGATTAATCATATTTGTACAGGCGGAAATTATCCTAGTATTATAGCATTTCTAGTGGATAAAAGGGGAAAGTGAAAAAGGTCTATAAAGCAAAAGAAGAAGCACTGCACTAAATAAATAGTTGGTTTTGGTTAGAACCTGGCTCCTTCTTTCTATTAACTACCACCGCAGTAGTTAAGTGAGATAATATTACAAATATTTTGGGTGTTTGTCAATAGGTTAAAACAGATTATTTAATGAGCATACTTGCATTTGGTATTACTGCTATAGAGCCATTTCCGTTTTTTATTATGTTTTTTATTTCTTTTAGGTCAATTTTTTTCATTCCAAGAAGTTGGCATTCCTTTTCATCTAATCGTGTTAATGCAAAAATTTGTATTCGATTAGTTTTCTCTTTCATTGCAAGTGCGGTTCCCCCATTCCCTTCGTATTTTTGTGAGAGTTTTTCAAATAAGATATCTTGATTTTCTTTAGTCTCGAATAATTCCAGGAAGGATGGATTCCCAATACCATCTCGACATTTACTTAAAATAATAAGCTTTCCTCCGTTTTTAACGAAAGCTGAGGCATGATGTATCGACTTGTGTGCTTGTATGAAATTTATGTCTTTTGGATAACCACCTGATGATGCAATCACCAAATCAAACTGCTTTTGTGTCTTGGATTTATAATAGGTGTTATATGTTTCGCATACTTTTACGAAATCAGTATAAGTCTTACCAAAATAAATTTGATTAAGCTTCCCTTTACTATTTAAAATTCCAAAGATTGATAGTCTTGGTGGCCACGAATGATCAATTTCTTTTAAATCTTCTGCAACAGGATTCCCCTCTAATTCCCCAGGTTGGCAACTAGCATTAAGTTTTTTATTTTCAGTATCTAAAAAAAGACTGTGATTATGATATATAGCATTCTTTTCTCCGAGACCTGGAAAAAGTAATTTTCGTCCACCACCAAAGCCCGCAAAATAATGATGAGAAATTGGGCCGAATGTGATAATCAAACTAGAAGCTAGAAGATCTTTTCTTACAAGAATAGAAGTCCCTCTTTTTGTTGTTCCAATATTTTTAAAAACATCAAAATCATTGCAGTCATGATGTACAAAAGAATATTCTTTGAATATATTGCCATAACTGGCAAGACTTTCAGAATCTGTTTGTTTTGAATGTGTTCCGTAAGCAATATAAAAAGTAATATTTTCTTCTTTTGCGCCTTTATTTAAAAGAATCTCAGTTAACCATGGTAGATAAATCGGATAATCACATAAGCGTGTTTTATCTGAGACTACAATAGCAATTTTGTCAAAATTCCCGTATTTCCCTCTTAGTAGGGATTTAAATTTTGTAAAGAAAGAATCTTTTTTAATATTGAATTCAGGTTCTCTTGTATTTAAGATTCTCGCCGATTCTGGGAAATTTAACGAGATTTTTTGTAGACCAAATTTTAAAGAAATATTCATTCTAATGTTGATGTTATCAGACTTATTGCTAAATATACAGTATGAGCAAGAAAGCCTTCCTATTTCTTCTCCAATGCTCTTCTTACAGAATAGAATGCTGGTTTAGGATTGTAGCTTCTGTCAAACATAAGGGGTCTAGCATTCACTACTCCATCCATATAGTTATACCAAGTTTCAGAGTCTGTAATGCCCAAGAAAGCGAAACTATGGCATACAGTTGATTCTATACATGCCCTTATCATCTCGTAGTATGCTTTTCCTTGTATTTGGTCTTTTCTCCAATCTGGAGCTTTTACGTCACTCATATTTACATCAAACTCTGTTACATAGACATCTACTCCAATATCTGCAAATCTTCTCATGTTAGCAATGACATCCTCTTTCTTAGGTGAATATCCACCAATATGCATTTGCATCCCTATTCCATCTATTGGTATGCCCCTACTCTTTGCATCCTTTATGTAGTCATACATAGCGTTAGAGACATCATTAATGGTGTCATTGCCGAAATCGTTGAGTATTAAAACAGCATCTGGATCTGCCTGTCTTGCCCAAATGAATGCTTGATCTATATATGACATATCTCCAATGGAATCTGTCCACCAGTCACGTAAATCATACAGATGCATATTACGAGTGAAGGCTTCATTTACTACAGTCCACTCCTTTATCTGTCCTTTGTAATGTCCTCCAACAGTTAGTATATGCTCTTTAAGTATTTGCATGAGTTCTTCTTTAGAAAAGTTACCATTCTTTAACCACTCTGGTAACCATTTTTCATCTCCCCATACATAGTGGTGTGCTTGTATGGGCATGTCATATGTTTGTGCATATTCCACTATCTTGTCTAGTTGTTCAAAGTTGTATGTATCTCTTGTTGGTCTTAATCCTCCATCTGTGAAATACCAGTTTGGTGTGTTATCTGCTAGAACAAAGTCGAATTGTGTAGTTAATATATCTTTGTATGGTTCTTCATATATATGGTTAAAGATTGCGAAATTTCCTAATTCTAGATTATGTTGTGATGCTAAATCTTTTAGTGGAGGTTCAGGGATATTGTTTGATGGTTTGATATAGAGGAATGCAAAAACAGCAAGGAAAAAGATAATGGGTATTATGTATATATATTTGTTTGTAAGATTTGGTTGTAATACAGGCATATATATAGGATACAGGTTAAGATTGTTAATGTATATGAGAAATGACTAGTCTCTTAGGATTATTCGTTCTCTTGTCGGTACAGTTGATTATTGTTCTAATTTCTTAGCTTCTTCAGAGAAATATTTATCATAAAAGATTATCCCCTCCTTATGAAATGGATGCTCTGGATTTCTTAAATTTTTAACATTCAGAATTTCTTCTAAAGATTCAAAAGCGTCATCTTTTATTGTTAAGTTTTCAAGATATAGTTTAAGGCCTTTTTTAAATTTGGGATCATGTTTTTTAGATATTGCTACCCATGTATCCTCTTCTCGAAATACTCCATTGGCATATTGTTCTAAAAGATTTTTTAATAAATCGAAGGATGTTTTTTGGAGCTCATTTTTACCTGAAGTTTTCTCAACGAGAAGCGATTTAGCAATTTCTAAAGTTTTTACATGGAAAGAGATTTCTTGTTTTAAGACTCTTGGATCATGTGCCCATCCTCTGTTTTTGGATATTACATTGGATAAAACCCAAAGATAATGTCCTCGGATTCTTTCAAAATTCAGGGAATTACTTGCAACAGCAAGTGCCCTGTCGATAATCTGTTTACGTATATTCAATTGCATTGGAATTGGGAGTTCTTCGGAGATATTGTAGATGTGTTTATATAATTGAGTAGCACTATTAAAAGATATCTCATTTTCTTCTTCACTTGGATGAAGAGGAGCCATTGTAGTGAAAAGAGTCTTAACCAAATCTTCAAATACGGGATAGTTTCTTTTCTTGGCAGTGGTATCGAAATAGCTCGCGAGAATGTCTCTTACTCTTGAAAATGACAGAAAATCAGTTTTGTTTACGCTTTGTAAGAGTGTTCTGAATGTATTGATAGTTATCTCTTCAGATTGAAAGTTAGCAAAGTCACTTGTTATTTCGAAAAATTTTAAGATAGCGTATGTGCGATCTCTTTTTTGTTCAGATTCTTTGTCTCTTTTGTAAGAATAATCCACCAAAAGTAATTCTTTTTGGTTTTCTAGTTTTGTACATAATCCCTTTGCAACTAATAGTGCATCACCTGGGTGATTCTCCAAGAGTTTAGGATAGGCAAAGGTTAGAATTTCCATAGCCTTTATCTCCCTCAGTACTGGATCTCCTTCGAACTTTTTGCTTTGTTCTTCGGAATTTACAAATGTTAATAATGTTTGAAGTGTGTATTGGTGTCTGTATTCTAGTTGTGCATTGAATAGTTCGTCTTTTTCTACTGATGGGCTTACAATAAGAATATTTTGTAATGTATTTCTTGAATGTTGGAAATCTTGTTGACCGAGTTTATCAAAATCAGAATTGGCATATCTTTGTTCACTTTGACGAGTTTTGTCACTGAGTAACTCAATATCTGGAGTATTAATACCCATGTTTAAATAAAGTATTAAATAATTTATATATCCTAGTATAACACTTATAAGGCTATGGACAAATATGTCTGAGGAAAGGCTTAGAAGCTTTTAGGTGGTTAGCGCTGAGAGGAATTAAATAACCTATTCTGTTTTTGATATAATTAAAAAATAAATTTTAGTTTCTATATATGAAAGATTTCTATTCAGAGATTTTTGGAAATAAGGAAAGGATATTGGTATTACTTGCTCATCCAGATGATGCAGAAATTATATTTGGAGGAACTATTGCTAGATTAATTAAAGATGGGAAAAAAGTTAGAACTGTTATTGCAACAAATGGTAACAAGGGTATGCATGAGGGTAATTATTCAAATGAAGAATTTAGAACGGTACGTTTAGAATCACAGAAAAAAGCCGGTATTAAACTCGGATTAAAGGATGATGATATCTTTAATCTTGATATACCAGATGGTGAATTTGAAGCGTCAATAGAGAATATAGAAAAGATAGTGTTCCATTTAAGAGAATTTCAACCAGAGATTGTTGTTACACATAATCCATTTGAAATGGTAAATGATTTTTCTGATGAAGTTAGTTGGATAAATCATAGAGATCATAGAAAGTTAGCTGAAGCAGTATTTGATGCTACTTATCCATATTGTAGAGATAATGGTTTCTTTCCGGATCAAATAAAAAAGGGATTGAAACCATGTTATATGTCTGAATTTTTGATGTCAGATTCATATATCAGAAATAATCCACTTGGTTTTGAAGTTTCAGATTTTCTCAAAGAAAAGAAAGATGCTCTAATGGAACATACTGCAGGTGGTGTGTTATCTCAAGAAGAAGTGGATGGATTTATGGAAGAGATACAGAGGGATAATGGAAACTTTGAAGTACTTGGTTATAGAAAAATAGAATAATTATTGAATCTGAACATGGGGTGGAAGATGGGATTTGAACCCACAACCCTCGGTTCCACAAACCGATGCTCTAACCAATTGAGCTACATCCACCATACCAATGATTATTATACTACAGATATATCCCTACTGGTATATACAAAAACATATAATAGAAGATATAATATCCCTGTGATTTAGCGCGAAGGGGCAAACCTCTGAGTTTTTGAACTAGGTTAGGGCCAAATGGTTTGATTGGATTATATGTATCCATTAGACGAATGGATATACCATCAGATGTCCTAAAAACCATACCTTCGATCACAGTACCTGTGAACTCAGCATAGGTACTATGATGTACAAACACACAGAACTGACTCAGTTGGAATACGAAAGTATTTTAACAAAAAGATTTTAATATCATGAGCCAGTTCTGTCCCACCCCCTCCTAGTAATTAACAAAACTACACTCACAAGCCCTACTACTCTGTACTACACTCTCC
>CAZOFW010000007.1:0-24092 GCA_964579365.1 uncultured Candidatus Saccharibacteria bacterium | reverse complement strand
AAAGATAACTTTGTACGAGACTCTACAGATGGAGCAGGTTTTTAAAGTAAATCTTTCAGAAGATCCTTACAACGATTAAACGAAGACAAGTATTCAGAATTTTCTTCGATTAATGCGAGAGACAGTTTTGAAGGATTGCTTCTAACTTCGTTCTTGATCTTTTCAACAAAAACTTCTTCCATTGCTGACTTTGGTCTTGTATGAGAAAGTCCTGTTATCAAAGTTTCAATATCTTCAGCATTTCTTGCTATGGCACCAAACACATAGGCTTCAAAGTGAATATACTCCTCTATGCGATGCTCATAGGCCCCAGTGCCAAGGGTTAGAAATTTGATGTAGTCTGATGGACTTAAACGATGTATCAATTCTTGAGCCAGGGCTAACTGAACTGCTGCGCTTAACCACTCAAAATCTCTCAAGCGCTCCATTACTTCATACAGGACATGAACTGATCTTTGTGGATATACGTGAGACATTAACTCCTCCTTCTCTAATTGGCTTTTAGATTTACTTTAAATTTTGAAAGATCCTTTTCGTTGAACATTATAGGCCTTCCCCTCCCTTTTTTCAAATACAAAACCATTAAAAAATGATATTATTAAAACTATGAAAAAACTCGCCCTTACAATTTTAGTATCCCTCATCTTCTTACTTTCCCTATCCCCTGTACTTGCAACTACATATGACTTTGTAATAGATACAGACACAAAAATATCATATACAACTGGAAATGACTCTGTAACAGTACAATACACATACAAAAGAACTGTCGAGAATTCTAGCTTCTACTACCCAGCATCCGGAGAAAAAGTCTTCCATATACCAGACATACAAAACAAAACAGATGAAGAGATAAAGATAGAAAGAAAATTTAAAAAAAACTCAATCTCTGTTAAAGACCAATACGGGAATAAATTGAAATACACCATTAAGGAGGAGAAGAATCCAGAAGGTATATATGTAAATATTCCAAACTACAAAATTACGACAAAAAGTTCTCCTTACTTAATAACCTTTACATACAAAACACACGACTATGTACAGAGGGTAAATAGCTTCGTGACCATACAAGCACCCGCCCTACCAAAAGACATTGTTCTTGAGCAGGTAGATAAATCTACGGGCACAACAACAAGATACAACTATGATTTAAGTATAGTTGTAGATAAAAATATACCAACCCTCGCTAAAGTATATCCATCAGATTTTACAAAGAAAACTGATTCAAAGATAACCACCTACTCCTTTGACCAATTAGATAGAATTGAAAACTCCCCATATATTGAGTTTGGAACAGAGGCAGTATATAAATTTGAATTGCTTTTTAAAACTCCCAAAACAGATACATTCATACCAGAGAAGTACTCAGATATATATTCTCAACTCTCTACTAACATATATGAGATATCCCTACCAAGAGAATATGGAGAGACAAACCAGAGAGTATTCTTCTCAAAGGTTACTCCTTCCCCTAAAGATATCTACCAAGATTCAGAAGGTAACCTTATTGGTGTCTTTGAGGTTCCTGCCAATATTGATTCTGAGATTTCTGTAACTGGGTATATATATGTACAACAGGACAGTTACGACAATCCATCAGACTCTTTCGACATGAATTTATCCGAATACTTTGAACTAGTAAAGAAAAGTTCTTTCTTAAACAAGTATCTTGCACCTTCCAAGTACTGGCAAAGTACTGACTCATACATTAAACAAGAAGCAGATAAGCTAATTGCAAACCAAAGTACTATCCTTGGAGTTATACAGGCGGACTATGCCTTCGTTGGAAACAAATTGGAATATGACTATGCTAAAGCAAACTCCGACAACCAAAGAATTGGAGCTAAAGCTGCCCTAACTGGAGGAGCTTCCGTATGTATGGAGTACTCTGACTCCCTCATTGCTCTACTTCGAGCTCAAGGGATACCTGCTAGAGCCGCAGGAGGGTATGCGAATATCTCATCAGAGGCAGTAGATAATCCAACCACACATCAATGGGTACAGATCTGGATTCCAAACTATGGATGGTTAACTGCAGACCCAACTCTAGAGAGCAAGAACATGCTAATTGGAAAAGCAATAGACAGAATCTTGTGGGAGACATTCAATGGTGACGCTCCTTCAAACATTAGTGTGTATTCTGCAAATGACATTACAACAGTATCCAATGGTGGATATAATATAAAAGTATATGGTGCAGAGGATGTAAATCAATCTGAATTAAAAAGCTATGTCGATCTTATCCCAGAGAAAGGATATGAAAGCACAGAGGAAATTCCTGTAAATGGTAACTATTCAGTCTCTCATTGGTTTAATATATTCCTTAAAACAACCGTTATTGGAAAATCTCTTCTAATTGCAGGACCAGTATTAATATCTCTCGTTGTACTAACAGGTGCAATACTTGGGATATCTCTTGGGATAAAAGCTATTAAAAGGAAAAGACAAAACCCTACCCTAACAGCTGATACAAAATAGTTTATTTACATCTACGGCCTTCTTCCCACTCTCTAGTCTTCCGCTGGATGTTGCATATATTGTCATCAAGACATCTCCTTTTGAAACCTTCTCTCCATTTAGCTTGTGTATATATATTCCAGCTTCTTTAATCTTTGGATTTCCTAATGCCCTAGCAATATTTACCAACTCTGCATTGTTTATCATATCGATTTTACCACTCTCTTTGCTTACAACATCATATTCAAATTTCCCAGCAGATATCTCGCTTGATTTAATTTTTTTCGTAGCACCTTGAGCAAAAGCTATTTCCCAGAATTTATCCAAAGCCTTACCACTCTCCAAGAGTTGTTGAGCATATTTCTTACCCTCACCTCTAGCCACCTTTTCTGTGCTTTCGAACAGTTTATCGGCCATGTTTAGGACAACATCCTCTAGTGCTTTCGACCTGTCTTCTGCCCTCTCTAGTACTTTAAGACACTCTTTTATCTCAAGATTCGGACCAATTGCAGGACCATCTGGTCCTCTAACTATCCTTTTAATCGTTTCACACTCAATTCCAACCTTGAAGAAAAGTTTCTTGAATTCTTTTTCTAACATTTGGGCTTCTTCTACACTCTCAAGCTTGCTTCCCTTGCCATATGGAAGATCTATTAGGACATGATTAACTCCCATTGCTATTTTCTTAGCTACTATACTTACTAGTACCTTTTGAAATTCTTGTATCCTAAGAGATCTCTCAACATTTATGATGATGTCATCTGCAGGAGAGATTGAAAGAGAACCACCCCAGAACATACAACCTCCTGTTTTTTTAACTACCTCCATAATTTGTTCTTTTGTTAGCTTTACGGGCATCACAACCTCCAAGATATCCGAGGTACCTGCGGGAGATGTTATGGCCCTTGTTGATGTATTAGGGACTAAGAGACCACCCGAGACAAGAATTGGAATGAGAGTTGGAGTGATTCCTTTTCCTGCAACCCCACCAATTGAATGCTTGTCTACTACTAGGCCATCCTTACCAGCTAATTCTTTGAAAGAAAGTACATCGCCAGACTCTGCCATTCCCTCTGTCATCCAGAGGATTTCATCGTCATTAAATCCAGGATTAAAGAATGTGGAAACAAAGAACGCTATCTCTACTTCCCTTATCTTCTTAGAGCCAATGTCGGCCATTATTAACTCCAAATCTTTTTTTGAGAGACTATGACCTAGGAGTTTGTTACTAATTGCTTCTAGAGATTTACTTCTCTCTGGTATATCTGCATATATTCTACTGCCCTCCTCTACATTGTAATTCTGCCATATCTCCTCATACAGTCCTATCTCTCCCTCTTTCACCAAAGTGTCTGTTTCGAACACATCTGCATACAACTCCACTTCTCCAAATCCAATCATTAGGGTCTCTCCTTCTCTTATACCCATTCTCTGGGCGTCTTCACTGTTAAGAACAACATTGAAATCATTATCTTCTCCAAGATCAAGACTTTTACTCCTTAGGTAGTAGGACATATTTGTTTAGTAATTAATTTATACATTAAAAAGCCATGGATAGTTCTCCTTGACTACTTTTTCTATTTCACTTGGTTTAATTATTCCCAATTCTGTAACAAATCCAGTTATTAATGCATTATCTATAATTTCAAATGCAGGGTTGTACATATCTAAACCTCTTGGTGCTTCTGGCCAAAGCTCCCTATCCTCCCTTATCTCTATCTCAATATCTGAAAAAAGGCTATCTTTGTCAAACTTAAGAAGGTTACTTACAATGTAAAGTGGTTTCCCACCATAATGGGCAGCTACAGCTATACCCCAGCTTCCTATCTTGTTAATTACATATCCATCTTTCATTATCTGATCGCTACCTAAGAATACAACATCTATTGGTACACTTCCCCTATTTACTGCAAATGATTCTGCCGCACTGTCTGCTATTAAGGTAGTCTTTATACCGGCATCTACAAGACTCTTTGCTGTTATTCTTCCCTGATACAATGGTCTCGTTTCAGTAGATACTACTTCAAAGTTCTTGTCTCCTTTTGAAATTTCTTTAATTAAATCTACTACTGTAGAAGAGTGACAGTGTGTAAGTATCTTGTCATAGTTAGTTAGATACTTTGCACACTTCTCTATGGAGTTCTTCTTTGCAGAGGTTATTAATCCAAGATATTCATCACAGAGAGTCTTTAGTATCTCCTTTGCAGAACTAACTTGGGATATGTCAGAATATTTTTCTTTAAAGAAATGCCTAACATAGTGAACGCCATTTCTTGCCAAAGGCTCGTTTGGTCTGGCATTTGCTAATTCTTCTCCAGAAGCAAAGAACCCTTCTGTAAGAGATTGTAACTCTTCTGTTTTACTTAGTTCTAGATATAACTTCATGCCTTCAAAAGTCGCTATACAGACATTAGTAGCCCCCTGAATTTTAAGGTTTTTAATATCTTCTACTATTTTCTCTACCTCTTTAAATTTCTCCATATTTATTTAAGTTCAAATATTTCATTCATATTTGGAACATGGGCGTCTATCTGCAGTTCTTCATTTACATTCTTTGCAAATTCCAAGGCAATATCTTCATCTCCATGGGTTAAGAAAATGGTTTTTGGGGTATGCCCAAAACTTCTTAGCCAGTACCTTAAATCTCGCTCATCTGCATGAGCAGAGAATCCTCCAAGTGTGTGTAGCTTGGCGTTGTTCTCGTACTCCTGTCCCATGATGGAGATTCTTTTCTCACCATCTACAATTCTTCTCCCCAATGTCCCTTGAACTTGGTAGCCAACAATTACGATATGTGTTTTGCTATTTTCAATATTGTTTTTCAAATGATGGACGATTCTTCCTCCTGTACACATTCCACTACCAGCAATTATTACTATCCCTCTTTTAGAGATTAGTCTTTTAGATTCATCTGTTGAATCTACAGTATGTAATCCTGGGAAATTGAAAGGATCGTCACCTTTTTCCATTAATCTTTTCGCGTCTTCATCGTAGAAATCTGGATACTGCCTAAATACTTGGGTAGCCTTAGAAGCCATTGGGCTATCTATATATATTGGTAAGTCTGAAAGCAATCTATTTTCTACAAACAGATTTATCTCGTACAAAATCTCCTGTGTTCTTTCAAGTGCAAAGGATGGTATCAATACATTCCCACCCTCTTTCTGTGCAGTTTGAAGTGCGGAGAGAAGTTCAAGGACCGTTTCATTTCTGTCTTTGTGAATTCTGTTACCATATGTACTCTCACATATTACATAGTCTGCCTCTCTTACCATATCTGGGTCCCTAACGATACGGGCACCTGGTTGTCCCAAATCTCCAGAGAAAACTATCTTTCTGACTCTACCTGTTTCCATTGTTACCCAAAATTCTAGTAATGCAGAACCCAATATATGCCCTGCATCTCTTAATCTAAATTCACATTTGTCATTTAGTGTTACGGAATTACCATATGGATATACATTAAAAAGCTTCATCACCTCCTCAACATCCTCTTCAGTGTAAAGAGGTTTTCTTTCAACAAATTGACTTCCCTCGTAAGCTGGATTCTCTGTGCCACTTTTTTCTTTCACTTTTGCCAAATTCCTTTCGTATTCTTCTTTCTGTAAATTAGCAGCATCTAGAAGAACAATTTTGGCAAGATCCCTTGTTGGTTGTGTTGATATGATTCTACCTCTGAAACCCTGTTTAACAAGAACAGGAAGTCTTCCACAGTGATCAAAATGGGCATGTGTAAGAAAGACTGCATCTATCTCTGCAGGGTTGAATGGAAAGGGTTCGTAATTTAATTTCTCAACATTGTCTGGACCCTGAAAGGCTCCACAGTCGACAAGAAATTTGAAATCTCCTGCATCCATGTAGTAGCAGGAACCTGTAACTGTTCTAGCAGCACCATTGAACTGTATTTTCATGTTCGAGCAGTTTAATTAAAGATATCTATATGATAGAGGAAAAGAGGGTTAATTTACAACTCTTCTTTTTTCTTATTATTTGCATTTGAAAATAACGGAAATTTTGAGAAAAACTCTTTTATCTTTTCTAACATGTCAGTCCCTACTCCATCCTTTGTAAGAATTTCTTTTGACTCTTCGTCTACTCTCTCAATCTTCTCTTCCAACTCTCCTTCTCTGTTTAGAGTTTCTTTCACTGTATTAGAATATTTCGTTTAATTTAGCAGATACCCTTTCATAGAAATCTGGGATCTTCTCCTTGAGGAGTTGATATACTCCCTGATAATCTTTTTTCAGAATAAGGGTATATAAATGCATTCTATCTGGTGCTGTTAAAACCCCAAGAGTCACATTTGTACTTACGGCTTTAAGATACTCTTCATATAGGTCTGGCATATTTTTGACTAATTATTTTAACGACATTACTAAAAATCCCAACTCATTTATATCCTCTTGGCTCCAAAATTTCAAATCCTTAGTTTTTAATACAAAAGTAATCTCTTTCTCTAACTCTCTCCCGGTGTATTCTTCTTTTTCAGGATCCCACTCTCGTAGTACTAGAGTATCCCCTACTTCACATTCAAATTCTGCGATACGCAAGTCAAACTGTTTTTCCCCAGAAAGAACCTTCTCAAAAAGATAAGGTTGTGTTTTTTTCTCTATTCTTCTCATATTAAAAAGTAAAAAATTAAATGTTTGCTAACTGTTTAGCTTTTTCTAGAAGTTTTTCCTTAGTATTTAACATTGGATCATCTATGACAATATCTAGTAATTCTCTCAGTATTGAACCTAACTGAGGACCTTCTTTAACACCAATCGCAACTAAATCCTCACCTCTAACTTTCAAATCTGTAATTTTTAAAGCCATATCTTGGTGAAGAACTTCGGAGATTCTTTTTTGTAATATGGTTATTTCCTCTGGGTTGAAAGATGTCTTCGCATTCGACTGAGCATCTGCCATACGAAGTCTGAAGAGCTCATCGATATTATCTATTCCTACCCTCTGTATGAATCTTCTAACTGCACTGTCTGTCCACTCCCTTAACTCTATCTTCTGTGCATCTTCTTGGGACATTTCTTCTGTAACGTATGGGTAGTAGAACATATGGTTCTTGATTAAAAGAAGAACTTTCTTTATCTCACTCTGCGGGAATTTCATCCTCTTCATTATTGCTTCTGCCATGTCAGCACCAACAGAATCGTGGCCATAGAAGTGACCATTACCCATATCTGTTCTTGGCTTACCAATGTCATGCAGAAGAGCTGCTAATTTAACAGAATCTTCCGCACTGTCGCATGTCCGAAGACTGTGCCAATACACATCGTCACTGTGGTAAAACTTCTGCTCCACATCTACACCCTCAAGGAGTTCGGGCATGAAGATGTTTAGAAGACCGGTCTGCCTCATAAGCTCAATGCCAACAGATGGCTTAGAAGAATTAAGTAGCATTTTCATAAATTCGTCTCGAATTCTCTCCATCGAAACTTGAGAAGCAACAGGGATAGATTCCTTGATAGCATTAAAAGTCTCGCTGTCTATTTCAAAATCCAATTGAGCAGCTAACCTACACGCCTTAAATCCTCGTAGTCCATCTTCCTTAAATCTCTCCAATGGAGTACCAACAGCTCGAACTAATTTGTTTTTGATATCTTCTAACCCATTAAATGGATCATATATCTCCACCTCTTTCTCTACCTCTACACCATCTAATTCTATGTCTGAAAGATTAATAGCCATTGCATTGAAGGTAAAATCTCTTCTTCCCAAATCTTGATCTATATCCTCTACAAATTTAACACTAGTTGGCCATCTACCATCTACATAATTAGATTCACTTCTAAATGTTGTTACCTCAACCTCATGAGTCTCACCCTTACTATCTTGTACTAGTGCCATCACAGTGCCAAATTTAGCACCAATTGAAACTGACTTAGGAAATATATTCAACATTTCATCTGGGAGTGCATCTGTTGCTAAGTCGTAGTCGTGAGGAATCTTACCCATAACCAAGTCTCGGATAGCACCACCTACTATATAGCAGTTAAAGCCCTCTTTTCCGAGCATTCTTCCTACTTTTTGTACATAATCCGGTATTATTATTTTTATTCTCATATTTATGCTTCCTTCTAAGAAAAGCATACCAAAGAAAGAGATCCAGAACAACAAAGGAAGACAAGAGTAAACCCGGATATCTGTTTGTTTGAGGAAGTTTCTTTATGCTATCTGTAACACTTAAAACATCTTCAGAAGCAAGGTCTATTTCCTCTGATTTAAGTACATACCCTATTCTTTTTATACATAGACTCTCTATCACTGGTTGTACATATCCTCCACCTACCCACTTACCATTTTCTCGTTTGGCAAACACAGATATGGAATCCGTATATGTCCATTGGTAATAGTTCCCGCCTAAAACAGAACATATCTCTTTTACATTCGGATTGGATACTATAAATGGTTCTAAAGTATCTCCATCATATTCCAAAGAATATTCAATATATTTTTCCTCTTTAGGCAAAAGTGCAAATGATTCTTCGTGTGTTTTATGCTTAAAGTTTAAATTAGTAAGATATTCATCATCGCTAACATTCTTTATCTTTACTTTGAGATTCACTCTGTCCGAATCTTTATCTACCTCTAAAAGTTCGACATCCAGAGGATTCTGTATATACCAGCTATCTAGAAGAAAACCTCCCCCTGCCCCATTCGTGACACTTCCCATCCCATCGTAATGTTTGTATTTGCCTCCCCTTGTTAGGTTATTCCCCGAGAAAAGGAAACCTATGTTTTCCTCTACTACCTCATTGGCATTAATTATTTTTGTTAAATCTCCATTGAGAACAATACTCCTGCTTAGGGGTATAGCAATCTCTTTAATATCTACACTATGACCAGTATTGTTCTGGTAAAAATACAAAACATCAACACGAGTACCGGGAGGACCATACACTTTGTCTGCAATTCCAGGGATTCTTCTTGTATATCCCATATTCGTGAGGGAAAAGATGCTCTTCCCATTTAGAACACTACTTGTATTGTCTCCAAGAGTTTGAGTCTCATCGTACAAAACAACCTCTTGTTTTGGAAATTCTTCTACAGTAAAGGCTGTCGCTTGGAAAAACCAATTAGAGGAAGAATCCCCTTGTATGTTGAAATCGTCAGCGAAAACAATTAGTGGGTTGAAAAGAAAAAGGAACAAAACTGAAAGCATGTGAATGCATCTAAAAGATTATTCCTAATATCTTAGAAAAACAAAATGAAAATATACTTAACGCTTCTCTTTAATCTTGACCTTCTCAGTTACATAGAAATTTCTCTTAAATCTTCCACTACCCACCATCATTTCTGTCATTGCTTGGATGTAAGGAATAAAAGAGAAAGTAAGCATATTAAATGCAATAAGATATGTTTCTAAGAAATCTAATACATGCCTCCACCACTTCCAACCCTTTGGAACTGGTGTTAGTTGTCTTCTATATATAACTACTGCAATATTGGAAAGCATAATAGCAGTAAATACATAACTGAGAATTCTTGGTAGATTGTATGCAAATCCTGTGAACTGGAAACCCGGGTTAACCCACCCCATTATACTTAGTCCAAATGTTAGTACAAAAACTACTGTTAAAAACCAAAGATATTCAAACATAGTTTTAAGAAGTGCAAATTTTCTGTGTGCTGGGAAATTCTTCTTGTCTTCAGAGAGTACTGCCATAGATATTGGTAAAGTAAAAATACCCCATCCCCATCTGTATTGCTGTTTGTAAAAAGAAACATGAGACTTAAAATATGTCTCATTCTCTACTGCATCATTGTATGTAGGAATATATACCTCATGGCTCTTTGCCAAGCCCTTAGATCTAACCATTGTGTTCCAGAAAAAGGCGGTATCATCATTTGGAATCTCTGGATCCCAGAACTCTATATCTCTCAATGTCTTGAGGTTTACTACATACGAAGAGAATGTTTCTCTTACATTTATGGATTCCCGACTGAATGGGACTTTAAGATTTTTTGTTAATACCCAAAGGTGAAGTATTACCAAAGAAAGCATATTTGACTGTGTCCTAATTATTGATGGTACATTCCAAATATTGTTGTTAAATGTGTGTACTGCAGTAGCGTAGTAACCAAGATCTGGATTTTCAACAGTTAGATATTTGTATGTTATAGCTGAGAGATATTTAGGGTGTGGTCTTTGGTCAGAATCACATGATGCTAATAGATAGTTCCCAATATCTTTGCCCTCTTTGTTCAAATCATCTACTAAATGTCTTGCAGCCCAATTAATGTTTGCTCCTTTCACTCCAGATATTTCTCCTGGGATACCAGCAGGATGAATGTAATATCTCATACTACCGAACTTCTTTCCGAATTTCTCTTGCAATATCTTGAAATTCTCAATTTGCAAGTCTTTCTTTTTCTCTTCCATTGCAACTACTACATCTATCTTTCCAGCACCAACATCATTGGCTGACCAGCTTTCAAATGATGGGATTAAAACATCTAAACTTTCGGCATACACAGGACAAAGATACACATATCTAAGTTCGTTGAATCGTTTTTCATTCACTTCCTTTATCTTTTTCATCCAGTCTGTAGCTATGTCTCTCTTCATTCTCTTGATACCTATATATCCTCCTACAACAAACTTTACAGTTCTGTATGCCCAGTACGTAACAAGGTATGCGATATATATCACCAAAGCTTCTTCCCATTTAAAGATTGCAAAAATTAGAGGAAGTAGTAACAGAACCCAAACAAAGAGTCCGGGTATTATTTCGTAGAATCTTTTTTTGAAATATGACATACCAGAAGGAAATCCACCATCCCTATCTTTTGGTTTGTAAATATTCTCAACTATAGTTGTATCTTTTTCCATATATTTCTATTAGACGGAGAGGGTGGGATTCGAACCCACGGTACAGAAACCTGTACAACGGTTTTCAAGACCGTCTCATTCGACCACTCTGACACCTCTCCAAAACATAGAGATTATATCAGATATTTAGCCTAAACCTTATATCTTCCCTCAAACAATTCCTTAACTATATATTCTAAACTTGGTTCCTGTATATTTAAGTCCTCTACTTGAAATGTATTGAGTAACTTCGAAGAAGCCGATGCTACACTCTCTCTTGGTACAGATATTATTCCAGACAAACCAGAAAACTCAATTATCTTACCAACCTGCTCTATCTCTCCATGTGTAGCTACTGATGAAAGAGAAAAAACAATCTCTTTACTCTTTACAAAATTTCTAGCCAAGTCATCGACCTTTCCATCGTAAATCTTCTTACCTTTGTCTATTATGATTACCCTCTTACACAAATCTTTAATATCCTCCATATTATGACTAGTAAGAATAATACTCGCCTTGTATCTCTTGTTGTACTCCCTTAAGAAATCTCTCAATCTTTGCTGAGACACCACATCTAGGCCCAATGTGGGTTCATCCAAGAAAAGAAGTTCTGGCGTATGTATGAGTGATGCCACTATCTCACACTTCATACGTTCACCTAAAGAAAGTTTCCTAACCGGAATATTCACAACCTCCTCTATACCCAAAAGTTCTACCATTTCCAAAACAATCTCTTCAAATCTCGCATCACTTACCTCATATATCTCCTTGTTCAATTTGAATGTCTCAATTGCAGGTAACTCCCACCACAATTGAGATTTGTTACCCATAACTAATGCAATATTTGAAAGGAATTCATGCTTCCTTTTCTTTGGATCAAACCCCAGTACCTCTACTTCCCCACTGTCTGGAGTAAGTAAACCGGTTAAACATTTTAATGTAGTTGTCTTTCCGGCACCATTTTGACCGATGAATCCAACAAACTCCTCCTTGTATACATCAAAAGAAATATCATCTACTGCCTTAATATCTTCATATTTTCTACTAAACAGACTTGAAAAGCCCTTACTTTTAAATATCCTAAATGTTTTACTGAGATTTTTTACAGATACAACTGCTTCTTTCATACAAAATTGACTAATTAAACTAATTTACAATATCATTAAAGCATGAAATCTGCCAATATATTTAAAACTCTCTCAATACTACTAATAATAGTAGGTTGTTCTACCACATATGTTTTTGCAGAAGATTTAGATTCTACCAATTACAAAATAGTTGGAGCAAAAACTGCAACAGGTGGAGGACTTGGAGATTCTACAAATTACAGTGTAATTAGTAGTCTTGGAAAGGTATCTGCAGATCCAAGAGTGTATTCTACAAATTACAGATTGTACCAAGATCCCTCTGCTGCATTTTTAGCAGCACAACCTACAGTACAATGCTTCGAAACTACAACAGATGGATCTACAGCATGTACCTCTGGTCCACAGGAATTACTGGATGGTGGAATGGTAGCTATTTGTGGTACGGGTGGTTGTTACAACAAAGCAAGGTTTGAGATATCTAGTAATCCTTACAAATACAATACCTCTGCATCTGGTTTAGTAAGTTACTGGCCTATGGATGAAAGTGCAGACAATTTATGTACAGATGGAGATGATGCTTGTGATAGGAAATACATAAATAATGGTGTATCAACAGGAAGTACAATTGTTGACGGAATATATGGAAATGCCAGAAGATTTGATGGAACCGACGATTATGTGGACTTTGGAAACGACACTTCTCTAGATTTAACTACACAAGGGACTATTGCTGTTTGGGTAAAAACAGACAGAAGTTATCCTAGTGATACCGTTGATGTTGATTATAGAGGAATTGTAAATAAAGCATATAGTGCCAGTACTCCACAAATCTCCTATTTTATTGATTGGTATGGGAACAATTCATCTGTAAGGACATTAAGAGCTGCCATTTCAAATGGAACTACATTGTTGTCAACTACAATCGCAAATTTTAATTTTGGAGCTGAATGGAATTTAATCGTATTTACATTCGATGGTTCATATCTCAATCTCTACGTTAACGGCGAACTTGCAAGAACACCTGTGGCACAAACGGTAAATGCTCAAGCCACAACCTATCCGCTAAGGATAGGACGAGTATTTTATGGCTCAGTTTACACATGGGAAGGAGATCTCGACGAAGTATCTATTTTCAATAGAGCCCTATCTGCATCTGAAATTTCTGATATGTGGCAGGGAGATACAGATAACAATATCAACCCTCCCGACACTCTATATAGTGTACAGATATCTACGGATAACTTTGTAAGCGATATACAATATATAGATGGTTCTACATTTAGACCTGAAAGCTATGCAAACCATAATATAAATGACTACAGAACAGAAGCTGTATGGGAAGCTGAAACTTTTAATATACAAGGTCTGGATTCAAATAAACAATACTATATTAGAATAACTGCTCTTCATGGAGACTTTACACAATCTGACTACAGCAGTATTGCAACCGCCACTACAGCGGCAGGAAGTATTTCTTTTGATATAGATATTGCAATATCTTCTGGTATAGATACAGAAAGTGCACCTCCCTACTCCGTCTCATTCAGTAGTGGCACAGCACTAATAGCAGGAGCTGCAGCAACTACAGCAACGAGCCTGGCTTGGTTAGATATAGATAGTAGTTCAGTGGGAGGAGTATCCGTAATACTCTTTAGCAAATACGGAGGCCTATACAGTGCTACAACAACTCAAACAATTACCTCATCAACAGAAGATCTAGATGTAACTGGTGCAGAGGGATTCGGCCTTCAGAGCTACTATATAGATTACGATGATTCCTCTCCTTTCTATGGAGACCTTACAGCTACAACAGACTATTCTGGAAGTATAAATAGTGTTGGAGGAGCATCAACAACAGCAAACAAAATATATTCTGGAGACGGCCCTATCGTAGCAGGTAGAACTGGGGCATATCTAAAAGCTAGGGCTGGTACAGGAATAACCCCTGCTTCAGACTACTCTGAGGAGATATATTTTGTATTAGTACCATTATACTAGAGGCTGCATGGTTATCCCTTGACATTAACAGTTTTGTTAATGTAATCTGGAGTGTATAAGAAACCTATTTATTTTAACTGCCAAATATGAAAAAGTTTAGAGTTGTGAAATCCGTTCTAGTAATTGCTCTAATAACTTCATTCGTTACATTCTTTGTATCCACCCTATCCTTTCAATCTAGAGCAGCAGCACTTTCTGATTTATATGTATATCTAAGTAGAATAGAAGCAAATGTAGCAGGAGGTGCAGAAACTTTGGAAATCGTTTTGGCAATTAATACTACAACCAATATTCCAACTGCAGGAACCGTATCAATCTACTTCCCTGACGCAGATGACGCAATGTGGTGTAGAACAGCTGGAGCTTTAACAGTAACAGCCGTGACTGCTTCTGCCGCCGATTTGGCAACAACAGACTGGGCAATCGATGCAGGCTTACCAACTTCTGGAACCCTATCCGCTGCCTGTACACAAGGTAGTGGTGCAAGTTCAGTCGACACAATAACAATCTCTGCCGTTGGTGCTCTTACTGCTGGTACTACGTATGGTGTTAAAGTCGCAAACGGAACAGCTGCAGGTGTAATTGGTACAGATGACACAACAGGAGCTCACGAACTAACTGTAGAAGCAAAGAGTGGTGCAACCATTGATTCAAGTACTGTGAAAGTATCCTTAATTGCAAACGATACTGTTGTTGTATCTGCAACCGTTTCAGCTACCCCATCTGTAAACTGTACAATTAGTGCAAATACTGTTAACTTAGGGACTCTATATCCAGGAGGTTCATATGCCACAGCAAGTACACACACAATTGGAACTGATACCTCTGGAACTACCGCAGGATACTACTGGGCTGCGTATGGAACAGGAAATGGAACCGACGCTGGTCTTTACAAATCTGATGCAACAACATATTTAATAGCTTCTACAGGTTCTACAACAGTTGACATTACTGCTGCCGGAAGTGAGGGATTTGGTATCGCACTTTCAGATCCTGATGGAGCATCTGAAGCTACTGTAGTAGCAAATTTCTCTAATGCTACACCGGGAATTTATGGTGCTTTGGACCCATTACCTGCTGGTGCTAGAATGATTCTTTACCAGAATGCTACACAAGCTTCGAACGAAACTTCAACAGTTACATATGGTGCCAGAGCTGGTGCCAGTGCAGTTGCAGGAAGCTACCAAGAGAGCGTAATCTATGTGTGTGGTGGATATTACTAGTCTAGAAATGAAAAAACTAAATAAACATGCTGCCCCATACCTTAAAAACATAATATATTTTGCAGCCCTAGTATTTTCTGTACTCTTTTTCTTTTTTCTTTTTAATCCATTAGCAATCCATGCTGCTCCACTATCCATAGGTACAGCACCAACATCTGAGATGTTAAACCTCCAAACAGGAGACAAATACCATGGAGAAATAGTTCTGTGGAATCTTTCGAACACGGCAATGACCTACGATGTCTTGGTAACAGGTTTCAGACAGATAGAGAACCAACCTGGTACAGCAATCTTCCTTTCAGAGCAGGAAGAAGCTAAAAACCTCTACTCTGCAGCTTCCTGGATTACAGTAGATCGCAAAGAGATTGAACTCGTTCCAAACAGAAATGAAAAAATATACTACGATATTGTCGTACCTAAGGATGCTACAAAAGGAGAATACAATGTAATAATTGCATTTAAATCTCAAACAGAAGATCAAACAATTGCTGGAACCGGTACTGTCTCTACTCTTGCCTCTGGAACCCCTATCCTCATAAAAATTGGTAAAGATTTCGTAGAGAATGCAGAATTACTTAGTTTTGTAACAGACAGAAACTTCTATGAATTCCCAAATGTTCTGTTCACTACAAGAATTAAAAACCTTGGAGATACACATATCTCCCCTATAGGAGAGATTGTACTAACAAATATGTTTGACAAGGAAATTGCTAGAATACCTTTCAACCAAAACACTCAAAGTATTATGCGAGAAAATACTGGAAATTACGAGACATCTTGGAATTTCGGGGATTTCCTAACCAAAGACAAACAGCTTGTTTTAGGTCCAATTGATGCGAAATTAGTAGCCACATACCGCACATTCCAACCAGGATTTGCTCCATTAACTGCAGATACTTCATTTTGGGTTATTCCATGGAGATATATCGTAGCTATCTTGCTAATCATCACATTCATTGTCATAATCATAAAGACTGCTAAGAAGAAAAAAACAGAGTATAAACCAGTACCAAAATAAAAGTGGTGAGTATCAAAAAATTATTTACAATTGGATTTATTTCCATTCTATTTCTCCTCCCATTAACCCCTGTTAATGCAAATACTCTTTCTCCTGCAATAAATCAGACCATCAGAAGTACAGGAGAAACAGTAGACTCAAAAATCCTTTTCACAAACACAACAAACAAGGAAATATATATCCTTCCTACTGTCGTAGGATACAACCCTAAAACCAGTAGCATAATTACAAATGAAAGCTACATGTTTGTGAAAACAGATAGAGATACCTTCAGGGTAGAACCACACTCTACTCTAAGTTTAAGCTACCAAATAGTTGTCGCAGCAAATCTACCTCTTGGCACCTACTTCAATTTAATTATTCTTAAACAGACAAACGACTCTGGTTTTCTAGATTCGGATAACTCTGTTGGTGCAGTAGACAACCTTTCACATCTAGTAGTCCTACATGTCGTTGAAAAGGGAGACGTTAAGGGTATAACCTCTGAATTTGCACAAATCAGTATGGAAATTGTAGATAGAGGCATACCTTTTTTGAAAGATGCCAAAGTAAGATATATATACCAAAATATTACAAACTATGTACTAATTCCAGATGGAGAGATACAGATTTACAACAATAAGGGGAAATATGCTCCTATGTACTACAAAATTAATGAGAAACAACAGAAACTCTACCCTAACGATATCATCGAGGAGACAATTGTGATAGATAAATGGAATATCTCTGATTTAATATATCCTAGAACAGTACTGGGACTCTTCTACAATGGGATAGATGAAAACAGTATATCTAAAGAAATTCAACAGAGTAGCTCCTACTTCTTTGTAATATCTGGAGTAATAATACTCACACTTGGATTTCTACTTATTAAATCTCTAAGGGAAGACAAAAAGAAAACTAAAGTCTAGTTTGTAGAACTTTAGCTGTTGTTTTAAAAGATATTTTTGCTACATTACCCAATTCATCTACACCGAACTTCTTAACAAAGTCCTGCCCTTTATCTATGACATCCGAAGCACCCTTTGGAAAATTGAAATTGTATTTCTTTCTCATCTTCTCCATCTCTTCAAGGAACATACCTCTTGCTATAACAGAAGCACATGCTACTGCCATGTCTGACTCTCCTTTGTGGAATTGTATCAGCTCAATTTCTTTGCCGTAGCTTCCTAGCTCATTGAGTATTCTACTCTTCTTACTTGAGAACTGATCTATGACTACTCTACTACACTCAATATTCTTGGATTTGAGGTCCCCTAGTCCCATTTCAATGACTTTAGAGTGTTGCCTGGCAAGTAATATGGATACGTTCTTACTCTCTCTGTAAAGCTCAGCATACTCCTTTGGATAGATTATGGAGGAATAATAATATGCATAATCTTTTACAAGCTTGTACATCTCCATAATTTTGGCATCTGAAAATTTCTTTGAATCCCCTATTCCAATACTAGATATCTTCTCCAAGAATTCCCCATTTAGAAAACATGCTACTACTACAAGAGGACCGAAATAGTCTCCCTTGCCAACCTCATCTACACCAAGGTGAGGGACAACCTCACTCTCATCTTCTACATTGTTCTTTATTGACGTTATTATATTTGTAAAATCTTCACTTCCCTGAAATACCAACTTACCACTAGTGTAAAGGATTACATTAGAACCCTCTGGGCTTTTCATTCTAAATTGCGCATACGGATTATTTACATACTCTTCTTTCCAATTGTATGCCTCTAATACTTCCTCTGCATTTTCTTTTTGAATTTCGTTTAATTGTATAGTGACAGTATTTTGTATCATCTATTTCTTTTGATATTTAGTACCTTCCGGTGTATCTAAAACAACATACCCTGCATCTTCTATCATCTTTCTGTATTCATCTGCTTTGGCGTAATCTTTGGTTGTTCTTGCTTTATCTCTCAGTTTTGCATAATTATCTATATCTTCCTCTAAGACTACCTCGGTGTCTTTTACATTGTCTAAATCTAATCCGAGAACTTTGTCAAAATCCAAAATAGTGGCTAAGATATCTTCCTTTTTCTCTGAGGATTTAAGATGCTCGTTTATGAGTGCAAATATCCCAGACATATTTAAGTTATTCTCTAACTCACCCTTGAATTTTTGCTTGTATTCCTCAAGTATCTCTCCTTTTACACTTCCTAGTTGAGCTACTCTTCTGTTTAATGATTCTCTCGCATTTTTAATTCCAATTAAGGCCCCCGTTGAATATTGGACTCTTGTTCTGTAATTTATTGAAACAAAAAGATATCTTAAATCTAATGGACTAAATCCTGCTTTCTCAATATCTGGAAGGGTTAATGCACCCCCATCGCTTTTGGAGAGTTTAGAGTCATCCATATTTACTAACCATTCGTTGTGTACCCAATATTTAACTACCCCATGACCAAATGCCCCAATATTCTGTGCTCTTTCGTTTGGATGATGTACTGGGATATGGTCGATGCCACCTGTGTGGATGTCAAAGTATTCACCAAGAATAGCGGTACTCATTGCCGTACACTCTATATGCCAGCCGGGAAATCCTTCTCCCCATGGTGAATTCCAATTCATAATATGGTTTGCATATTTACCAGTTTTTTTCATCCACAGTACAAAGTCCGCAGGGTTTTTCTTCCCAGCATCAACCTCTACTTCGTCTCTTACTGCCACTTCCTTTTCTTCAAGTTTTTGTCCTGTAAAAATTGTGTAGTCTGGGATTCTGGTTACATCAAAATACAATGCTTGTTCTGTTTCGTATGTATATCCATTTTCTTCTATCTTTTTGATAACTTTGATCATCTCGTCTATGTAGTTCGTAGCTCTACTCCAACCGTAACCTTCTACATGTTCATGCGTTAAATCCTCTGGAATTTCTTTACCACTTGGAGAAAGAATGTTTAACTTTCTAAAATCTTCTAATACCGTATCGATATATTTGTTCGCAATATCTAGAGGATTTACACCCTCTTTCTGGGCCTGGATATCGAATTTCTCCTCTCCGTAATCTTCATCATGGGTCATATGCCCAACATCAGTAATATTCATAACCCTTTTTACATCGTATCCCAAGTAGACTAATGCCCTGTGAAGAATGTCCCAGTTAATATCTGCCCTGATGTTTCCTACATGCATTCTACTGTAAACAGTAGGACCACAGTTATACATGGAAATTTGACCCTCTTTAATTGGTTGTATATCTACAATCTTTTTGTCTAATGTGCTGTAAAGTTTCATTAAATATCTCTCCTTCCTTCCAATGCTCTCTTTAATGTTAATCTATCTGCATATTCTAAATCAGCTCCTGTTGGAAGACCCATTGCCAATCTAGATATCTTTATTTTACCCTCTTTTAGTAAATCTTTAAACAAATCTAAAATGTAGTTAGATGTCGCCTCCCCTTCTAAACTTGGATTGGTTGCTACAATCACCTCTACTACATCATTCTCTTTAAGTAATTCATCTGCCCTAGCCTTTAATTCTGGGAATCTAATTTCATCTGACCCTATACCATCGGCAGGAGAAATTACACCACCAAGAACAAAGTAAAAACCGTCATATACCGCGGAATTCTCAAATGCTACAACATCTAGGGGTTCTTCTACTACACACAACTTGTTTGTTTTTCTTAACTTACTTGAACAGATATCGCAGATATCTTTGTCCGAAACGTTAAAACATTTACTACAGTTTTTTACCTCTAAATCCATCTGAGTTAAAGCTTTCGCCAATTTAGTAGCATCTTTGTTTGGAGACCTTAAAAAATGGTAAACCATACGAGATGCAGACTTAGGTCCTACACCTGGTAATCTACTAAACTCATCTATGACTTGTTCTACAGATTTTGGAAGTACAGACATATTATCCGAGCATGCTCTTTAATTGACTTAAGTCCATGTCAGCAACCATCTCCTTTTGGAGCTTCTTTTGGTAATCTTTAAATGCATCCTTGAAGTGCTTTCTAAGCTCATCTGACATATCTGGATCGAGTAATTGGTCATCTACTCTCAGATCTTCTAATTCCTGTGCTGCATTCATGTAGAGTTTAACTAATCCATCTTTGGACTCACCTGTAATTCTTCTCTCACGAAGTTTCTTCTGCATCTTTTTAGCTTCACTTTGCATTCTTAGTAATTCAACGGGATTTATCATTTTTATGTAATGAAAATATTAAATATGTAACGATATTATATCTCAATTTAGGAAGTTAAACACTACATACTACATACCCTCGAAGATTGCTTCGACCTCTTTCTTCATATTCCTACTCGTAACTGCTCCTTTTTTGGGAGGAGCAGGGGGCAGATTACGAAGTACGAATTCTGCTTCAGATTTTCTCTTTGGCTTTACATTTTCATTAACATTACAAACAATCTTGCAGTTAACACCATATACTTTGTGGAATGTTGTACAGATGATGTCCCTACTCCTTGGTATCTCAATCCTGTCTTTGTGGAATGCAAAAGGTACTTCCAAAAGAAGAGTATTCTCTTCAAAACTAACAACTTTAGATCCACCCAAGAATGCATACAGGTGACCATTGAAGGGTTTTACCTCATTAACAAACTGTTCCCATCTAGCTCTCACCTCTTCTACCGTGATACTCTCATCTGAGACATTGTCCTCTTCCTCTTCTTCCTCAGATTCTTCTGTCACCTCTTTTGGTTCTTCCTCTGCAGATTGTATCTTCTTCTTCACATCTATATTTACAATCTTTATCTCTTCATTATCTGTCGTTACCATTTCAGGGATTATCATTTCTAATACAAGACCCTGGTTATTTGAATATTTAATCTTGTTCTCAGCATCTAAAAACAGATTAATTAATTTGTGTAAGCTCTTCAAATCCATATCCTTTGCAAAAGCATACTCCTTTGAAAGCTTTCCCTTAATCTTTTCTACCAACATGGTTCTCAGTATCTCTAAAGCATAGTTTGTAAATTGTTGGAGATTAATACCCTTCTTCTCTAATTCCTCAATCACCTCTAAAGATCTCTTTCCACTACCTTCTACTAAATTTTTTAACAAACTAATAACCAGGTCGAAATCTGGAAGACCCAATATATCTCGTACATCTCTCTCCGAGATATTCTTTATCCCCTCTCCCCTTCCACTGTACACAACATCTAGAAGGGAAAGAGCATCTCTGTAACTACCTTTGGCATTCTGTACCAAGATATCTACTGCTTCTTTTGCAATTTTAATACCCTCTTTAGTTGTAACATCCTTTAGAAGTTTCTCCATCTCCTCGTTTGTACCAAGTCTGAAGTCATATCTCTGGCATCTCGAAAGGATTGTAGGTGGAAGCTTGTGTACATCTGTTGTAGCCAGAATGAATATGACATGGGCAGGAGGCTCTTCTAACGTCTTTAAAAGGGCGTTGAAGGCCTCTGTAGTGAGCATATGTACCTCATCTATAACATATACCTTGTACTTACTGTCTGTAGGAGAATATTCAATCTTTTCTTTTAGTTCTCTAATCTGGTCAATACCTCTGTTTGATGCAGCATCTATCTCCATTAGATCCATTAATTTACCATCTGTAATACCAACACACACCTCACATTCATTACAAGGGTTACCATCTTCTTTTGGATGCAGACAATTAACTGCTTTTGCAAGTATTCTTGCTGCACTAGTCTTTCCAGTACCACGAGAACCTACAAAAAGATATGCTTGAGATATCTGGTCTGTCTTGACTGCATTCTTAAGTAACTTCGTAATATGTCCCTGACCAATTAGCTGGTCAAAATCTTGAGCACGGTATTTTCGGTAAAGGACTGAAGACATGGTATATACTAGAGTAAATATATATAGGCGCACAAGTGAAAAATATTTACCCAAAAAAGCCTCTATTCTAAAGGATTACTACCTACCCCCTTGATTTTATTTTTTCGATTGCTTCCGAAAGCATTTGTGTATACAAACCGTACCCAACTGAGTTGATAGTTCCCGATTGATTCTTTCCCAAGATATCTCCTGCTCCTCTAATCTCCAAATCTCTGTTTGAAAGTAGAAAACCTGATCCCAAACTTTGAGAATCTCGCAATGCATCTAGCCTTAAGATAGCCTTTTCGGTTAGAGTGTCAAAAAAGAAGTATGCGTAGGCCTGCTCAAGAGATCTTCCTACTCTTCCCCTAATCTGGTACATCTGAGAAAGACCTAGTTTAGAAGCATCATCTACAATTAGTGTATTTGCGTTTGGAATATCCAAACCATTCTCGATGATTGTCGTACAAAGAAGAATATCTGTCTTCTTAGATACAAAATCTGTCATCCTTGCTGAGAGATATTTGCTTCCCATCTGTCCATGTACAATGTCAATTACCGCATCTGGGAAAAGCTCTTTTAATTTACTCTGAATTGAAAGTATATTCCCAACTCTATTATGTAGAAAATACACCTGCCCTTCTCTCGCCATTTCTTTTTTAATTGCCTTAACAACACTGTCCCAATTGAAATGTTCAAAGGTATTTACAATATCTTTTCTTCCACTTGGAGGGACAGCCAAAACAGATATATCTCGCACACCCAAAAGAGCCATATTCAATGTCCTTGGAATTGGTGTTGCCGTAAGTGAAAGAACATTGCTGTTAACTCTCATTCCCTTTATCTTTTCTTTCTGTTTAACTCCAAATTTCTGTTCTTCATCCACTACAAGAAGTCCAAGATTTTTAAATTGGATTTCATCTGCCAGAAGAGAATGCGTCCCAACGACAATATCTACAACACCATTTTTCAAACCATGTAGAACACTTTCTCTCTCCTGTTGTGTAGAGAATCTTGAAAGGCTTTTGATAGTAAATGGATAATTTTTAAATCTTTCCATTAGAACAGTTAGATGCTGTTGTACTAGAATTGTCGTAGGAGCAAGAAAGACGACCTGCAAACCACTATTCACAACTGGAAACATTGCCCTCATTGCTATTTCTGTTTTTCCAAATCCAACATCTCCAACAAGCAATCTATCCATTGGCCTTCCTTTTTTGAAATCCTGTTCTATCTGCTGAGTAGCGAGTATCTGATCATCTGTGTCTGTATATTCGAACTGTTTAACAAATGTCTTAAAACTTTCAACATCTTCATCTTCAAGAGTAAAGACAGATTTGGAAGTCTCTCTCATCGCATACAACATGAGAAGCTCTTTCGCTATCTCCTCTGCCCTTTCAGAAGCTTTCTTCGATATTCTTTTCCAGTTGCCACTATTCAGTCCAGTTAGTACAGGCTTACCTTTTCCAGCACCAATATATTTTGTTAATTTCTCAGATGCGCTAAGTGGTACATACAATCTGTCTTCCCCTGTATATGATATTTCTATGTAAAATCCTTTTTCTCTTTCCACAACTCCTACAAATTTCCCAATACCGTGATCCTCATGAACAAGATATTCTCCTGGAGTAACCTTTTTCAATATCTCTATGCTATTTGGATCTAAACTCTTGTTAATTTTCTCGAAATTAGACAAATCTATCTCCCCCAACACCTCTAAATCTGTAAGTACT
>CAZOFW010000006.1:16250-24135 GCA_964579365.1 uncultured Candidatus Saccharibacteria bacterium | reverse complement strand
ATATTAAGTATGACAACTACTAACAAACAACGATTAACGCTTTTTATCAATCCAGCTATTATCAAACAAGCTAGGGTTCAAGCAATTGTTGAAGAGTCTACTCTCACTCATTTTGTCGAGAAAGCACTCGTTGCATATCTTCCCCAAGAAATAATAATCAAAAAACCAGAAAACAGATAAGGAATTGGATCCTTACTCTACAAGCCTGCAAACCCGAAATAGAAATAATCCTATGTTTTATTTAATTTATTTAAGGAATAAAATGGCAGAGATCATTAAAGAGTCTGTAACGACTCAAAGTGAAGGCCCAGTAGAAGCAGTTACTACTGAGGTAAAGAGAGAAGCAAGTACATCTCAAACAGTGGAATATATTATATATTTCCTCTTTGGGACACTAGACGTACTCTTAATTGCTCGTCTTCTTCTTAAGCTAACTGGAGCAAGTATCTCCAGTAATTTCGTTAGTTTCATCTATGATTTAACGAGAATCTTTATTCTTCCATTCGAAGGAATATTTAAAAGAGGAGTAACTGACATTGCAGACACAACTTCAATCTTTGAACCTTCTGTGTTTGTAGCAATCATTGTGTATGCTATCTTGGCCTGGGGTATTGTTAAATTAATAAATATATTCTCTGGCGAGAAACAAGAGTAATCTTGTAACTCTTTTCGCTTAGGATATATTAAAAAGAAAGGTAAAAATATGGACATATTTTATATAATCGTAATTGTATTAGTTGTTGCATGGTTAGGAGGATTCTCTCTTAAATTCGGTGGAAAACTAATTCACTTACTACTTGTCGTTGCACTTATTATCTTACTATTCCGTCTTTTAACGTAAAGTAAGGTAATTTTAAATTTTAATGGGGGTTACATATGGAGCTATCATTCGCTACCTTAAGTCCCTTTGCGTCTATACTGTTCGGAATATTAATATTAATCTTCCCTAAATTTCTTAATTATCTAGTTGCAGGGTATCTCATCTTTATAGGTGTACTTGGACTAGGTTTACTAAACTAAAAAGATCTTAATATGTTAAGCAATCAAAAAATTGAAGAGAAATGTCCTTCATGTCAGAGGACTATCTCATATACTGTTGACCAATTACAAAAAGGACAATCTATGAAATGTTCTCACTGTGGAGAGGAGATTCGGTTTCAGGAATCTAGTCCTGGTGCAGTTGGTAAATTAGAAAACAAAATAAAAAAATCATTGGATGACATTAAAAAGAAAATAACGATGACTATTACTAAGTAAGGTGTTTTTCTATTACTAGAAGACATCCATTTGGTAACCAATCTATTGCGCTTGTGTGTTCTCTTCTATACAATATATGTACTGCTATGGTTGGGAAAAAATCAAAAGTAAAACATATATCAACTCGTAAGTTATTAGTATTAATATCTCTTTTAATAATCATCATCCTTTTTCCGATTGCCCTCTATCTGTACATGTCCAGATCTACAACTGGTGTTGCTTGGTATAGCAATGATTGGGGTTTTAGAAGACGAATAGATGTGAGTAACAGTAGTGGAGGGACATTGACTAATGAAGATGTTTTGGTAGAGATGGATACTTCATCTCTTGTCGCAGGAAGTAAATTACAAAGTGATTGTGATGACTTAAGATTTGTTGACAGTGATGATAACTCGCCTCTTTCTTACTGGATTGAGGGGGGATGTAATACAGCAAGTACAAAGGTTTGGGTGAGGGTCCCTTCGCTTCCAAATGGAGGAAAAGAGATTTTTGTTTACTACGGTAACCCTTCTGCCTCTGGAGAGTCTCAAGCATGGGGTGGAAATGTAATTATGTTTGCACAAGCAGCTTGTCCAACTGGATGGACTAGAGCCTCGGATCTAGACAGTAGATTCCTGTACGGAAGTGCTACATACGGTACAACTGGTGGGGCAAGTAGTCACGCTCACGACAATGCAAGCTGTACGTCCTCCTCTATTTCTACGACTGATATTGGAGTAACAACCAGTGGGACATTGTCTGGTACTTCTACTACCCACACACATACAGGTCTTCAAGCAACTGTTGCAAGCAATTCAGTTCTACCACCATATGCAGATATGGTGATGTGCTACAGTAATCAATTCCTGCTTAAAGCAGATCTTATTTCTATGTTCGATGTATCTACCCCATCTGGGTGGACTAGAGCTACCGCTTTGGATGCTAAATTCCCAAGAGGTTATGCCTCGTATGGATCTACTGGTGGTGTAGCTACACATCTTCATACAACTGCTGAAAATATTGTAACTGGAGGCCCAAGTGCATCTTTAACATCGGTGCAACCTTTTAGTGCTACTGGTGGTACTGTAACTACATCTGGTGGATATACAATACATACATTTACATCTAGTGGAACATTTACTGCAAACCAGGCTGGTAATGTAGATGTGCTTGTTGTTGCAGGTGGTGGTGGAGGTGCAGGTGGTGCTTTGGTTCACGGAGGAGGAGGTGGTGGTGGAATGCTTTATACTGCATCGTTTGCGGTTTCATCTGGGAATACATCTGTGACTGTTGGTGGTGGTGGCGCAGGTGGTACAGGTGGTACTGCTGGTGTAAATGGTGGTAATTCAATTTTCTCAACAATTACTAGAAATGGTGGAGGTGGTGGTGCAATTCCATCAAATAATGGTCTTGCTGGTGGAAATGGAGGTGGTGCTGCAGGATGGGTGCTCTCGGGTTCTCGATCTGGAGGCATAGCTTCCCATGGATATAATGGTGGATACGTGAATGGTTCGGATCCTGAACCTGGCTCTGCTGGTGGAGGTGGAGGCGGTGCTGGACAAGCAGGTTTTCCTGGTGGATTGGATTCTGGAAATGCTTGGAGAGGCGGAGCAGGAGGTGCAGGAGCTTCTTCCTCCATAACAGGTACTGCAACTTACTATGCTGGTGGTGGTGGTGGAAGTGGTCGTGGTGGATTAAATGCTGTAGGTGGGATAGGTGGTGGTGGTAGTGCGGGTGTATCTGGTGGAACAAATGGTTTGGGTGGTGGTGGCGGTGGTGGTGGACAGTCAGCGCCAGGTTTTGCTGGTGGTTCAGGTGTTGTTATTGTTAGATATCCAACCCCGGGAGCATTATCTGGAGTAATTGCTACTGGGACACATACACATACTTCTAACGACTCGACACCTACAACAGTTTCTAATCTCCCCCCCTATTTAGAAATGGTTTTTGCAAAAGCTGATAGTGATACATATGTTAATGAAGATAATGTTGTTATAGTTTCAGCGTTGCCTCCTTATGGTTGGAATAGATTTACTGCATTAGATAGTAAATTCGCAATGGGTGCTCTAAACTATGGCGGAACTGGTGGAGCAGCTACACATACACATAGTGTAAGTATATCCGCTGGAGGTCCTTCTGCGACAGTAAATGGATATGGTTCAGGAACTAATTTCGCAGATTCAACACACACACATTCATGTACAGCAACCACAAATGCAGTATCTAACCTTCCCACATATTTTAGTGTTATATATGCTCAAAGAAAAACATCTCAAGCAACATTAATAAATGCAGAAGAGAGACCAGTACCACTAGCTCCTACAATTACACAGGCAGAGGCTCTTTCAACTACGAGTATTAGATGGAATTTTACAGACAACGCTACAGATGAAGATGGATTTAAAGTCTATGATGCTAGCAACAATCTTATGGTTACATGTGAAGGGGCAAATCTTACATACTGTGATGAGACAGGATTAAGTACAAATACTCAATATACAAGAAAAGTTGTAGCATACAATGCTAACGGAGATAGTGATTACTCAAGCGATGCTAGCAGATATACCTTTATGTCCACTCCAACAATATCTTACGGTGGAAACAAGACTGACAATACAATTGATCTGCAATCGTCTGGTGCAATTAATGGTTCGCAAATGTACTTTGACTGTACAGGAGAGGGATGTGATGGAGGTGTAAATGCATGGGTATCTTCTACTGTAGATAGTGCAACTGGACTTAGCTCAAATACGGCATATGACTTTAGGGTGAAGAGTAGAAACGGGGATAATGTAGAAACGGCATACTCTGCTACAGTAAATATATATACATTAGCATCTGTTCCAACAATATCTCTCGATGCACTAGGACCAAGTAGTATATCCGTTTCTTCAAGTTTAAGTGGTCTTGGACAGGGAAGCTCAGCTTTGTACTTTGATTGTACAGGAACTAACTGTGATGAAGGTATAAACGAGTGGGTAATAACTGAAGGAGATACAGTTACCGGACTTTCTCCAAATACAGAATATACATTTGCAGTGAAAGCTCGTAACTATGATGGTACTGAGACTTTGTACTCTGCCACAGAAAGCATATACACCCTTTCAGATACTCCTATCTTAAGCACAGGAACAATATCCACTACGCAGATAGATCTCTCATCATCCTTGGCAAATATTGCACTTGGGACTTCTGGTTTGTACTTTGACTGTACAGGAACAGGGTGTGATTTAGGTATTAATGAATGGATAAAAGAAACCTCAGATACTGCAACCGGATTATCTCCAAATACACAGTACACATTTGTAGTAAAGGGCAGAAATGCGCAAAGTGTTGAGACAGTGAATTCAGAAGCAGTAAATGTGTACACATTAGCATCTGTTCCAACAATATCTGCAGATACAGTATCTAGTACGAGTATTTCATTCACAGTTGGAAATGTCTCAAACCTTACTGAAGGTAGTTCTGGGGTATATCTTGACTGTCTTGGTACTGCCTGTGATTCTGGTATAAATGAATGGATACAGGGGAGCTCGGATGTTGCAATCGGATTAATCCCTAATACTGAGTACCAATTTAGAATTAAAGCAAGAAATGCTAGTGGTACAGAAACAGCATACAGTAGCCCAATAACTGTGTATACAGGAGCAATAGCTCCAAGTGGAATTGATACTGTCTCAAGATCTACGGAATCTTTAAGAATAAATCTAAAGAGTGATACCAATTCATCTGCAACAGAGTATGCAATTTTAGAGACTACTACGAACAAATATGTGAACTTCGCAAACAATACACTTTCATCTTCTATAGTTTGGGGAACAAGGACAGACTTTGGTTCTTCTGAAGGAGTTTTAGTAACAGGCCTGAATTCTGGAACACAGTATGTATTTAAAACAAAAGCTCGAAATACCCAGAATGTGGAAACAACATATTCTCCAACTACAACAATCGCTACCAAACTTTACACGCCTACGGTCTCAAGTGCTTCAGAGAATTCCCTGTCTTCAATTAGGTGGAACTTTACAGATATTAATACAAATGAAACAGGTTTTAGAATCTATGATGGAAATGGTACTCAAGTTCTGCAGTGTGCTCAAAGTAATATCCAGAGTTGCTTAGAAAGTAATCTATCTGCAAATACAGAATATACTAGATATGTAAGAGCATACAATGCAGTCTCTGAGAGCGACTCTTCTTCTGTTCTGCGAAGTGGTACATTGGCACAGCAAACAAGCATAGAGGCCCTTACAAACAGTGGTAGTGGGGCTGTAACTATGACCCTAGCACAGGTTGCAGTAAGTAATGTCCAGATACAAGATCAAGAGAAAGCGCTCTACTATAACGGTAGTGTAGGAGTTATGTCTTCTCTTCCATCATATGTTACATACGGTAGGAATGTCTCAATTCAGGGTCTTCTTCCGAATACACAATATACATTTAGGGTAAGAGGATTCAATGTGAGTGGAGTAGCAACAGAGTGGTCTTCTACACAGAGTATTACAACATATGCCCAAGTTCCAAACATGATTAATGTCGAAAGAATCTCGTCTGGTAGTGTAAGAGTATATTTCAACAACCTGTCTAACCCAAATAATACACAGTTTGCAATAAAGGAAACGAATGGGAACAAATATGTAGATCCAACAACAGGTCAGATGGGTAGCATCGAAAGATGGGGTACATTTGCAGAGTATGGAGGAGATAATGGCATATTGGTGTCCAACCTGGATCCATCTCTTCAGTATGGTTTCTCGGTAAGAGCAAGAAATTCAGAGAATGCTACAACTGGATACAGTAATATAATATATATTGGTACTAAAGCAATTCTACTTAATATCCCACAAGGAATAAGTGTAGCACTTACAGATGATGCAGATGTGGTCCCGACATCCGTAGGTGATGCTCAGTACGGAGAACAAGAGATTCGAATTAAAGAAGGCGTGAACTTAGTTGCTGATGTACAAGTTCTGTTCTCTGAAGACAGAGATTGGTCAAATGTATATATTAAAAGTGTACCAAAAGAGAGTAAGGCTGTTGTTTCCTTTGGAAGTGATTCTGGTGTAGTAAAACCTTTCACTATGTATGTAGCTCAGGGCAATACAAATAGCTTTGTAATATGTCCAAAAGCAAAAACTCTTGAAGATGTCTCTGTTAATTGTTCTGGAGGAGTCAAAGTAACTGGAGAATTTCCACAAACAGTTACAGTAGAAAATAATAAGGTCTCTGTATCACAAGTAATCTTGAAAGAAGTTAAATACTGGATCGCAGATGGATTGGTTGGTACTGGAGGACAGGGATATATCTCTGAAGTAAAGGAACCAATTGGAAACACAATATCCAATGTGTTTAAGAATATTAATGTGTCTGAAGTTGTCGGGAATGTAAAGGGTTCTGTTATGGAAACCTTTGAGAATACTCCAATTAGTGATTTGCCAGAAAACGAATTGCAAAATATAACAGTAGCAGCTACCATTGCAACTGTAGGTGTTAGTGCAGGATTAGCCCTTGGAAGTTTATCTCAGATGTCATACATATTTGTTCAATCATTCCTTGGGTTGTTAAGTGCACTAGGGTTTAGAAGAAAGAGGATATCCTATGGATTTGTATATGATTCTTACAGTAAGGAACCTTTAGGTGGTGCAGTAATTAGAATATTTAGTAGCGATAAATCCTTAATTGAGACTGCAGTTACAGATAGTGCTGGAAAGTTTGCAGGTAATCTAGAGGCAGGAAACTATACAATTTCTGTAACAAAGAGAGGATATGAATTCCCAAGTAGGTTTGTAAAGGGAGAGGATTATCCAATTCAGAATGTCTACAATGGAACTCTCTCTGTATCTAGAGCAAGCTCAGATGTTCAGTTGGCAATACCAATCGACAGGAAGACGATGGGCGGAAAGAATAAGACTCTCCTTGTAACAAGAAGAATCCTACAGAAGATATTCCCAATACTAAATATTGTCATATTCTGTGTAGGTTTAGCCATCTACATATACATGTACACTAAATATCCAAGTACAGGGAACCTCCTCATTGGCCTAATATATATCCCTGCATTCTTCTTCTTACTAAGGTCTGTGTTTGGTTCTGCAGGTAAGTACGGAAAAGTCGTTAACGATAAAGGTAAGGGCATAGAGGGTGTATCAGTAGTTATGGAGGATGTTGAATTTAACAGAGTGGTTAACAAAAGAGTTACAGAGAAGAATGGTAGATACAGATTCATAATGAACAAAGGTGTGTACAAACTAGATATTGAGGATGAGGCTTATGTTCTAAAGGATATTTCTTCTGTAAAGGATATATCTGTAAAGAAGGATAATACAATTGTAACCAAGAAGATTGTTGTTAGAAAAATATAACTTTTGTGGTATATTAATATTATGAATCTAAACAAAGCATTCATTGTAATAGGTGGCAGTATTCTTCTTGGAATATTAGGTGGTATTGTTACAAAGAGTTTGTTGGTTGGAATAGGGTTACCAATAATATTGGTAATATTCTTTGTAATGATGTATGCAGTTAGAACACCAAAGAGTGATAGTGGTGATGGTGACAATAAAACTTCCCAATAGTATGGACGATTAGCTCAGCTGGTTAGAGCATCGCATTCACATTGCGAAGGTCATTGGTTCGATACCAATATCGTCCA
>CAZOFW010000006.1:0-16150 GCA_964579365.1 uncultured Candidatus Saccharibacteria bacterium | reverse complement strand
TTAGAGCATCGCATTCACATTGCGAAGGTCATTGGTTCGATACCAATATCGTCCAATTATTCACTGTTTCTTACAATACACCCCCGACATACTTGGCAGTATAAAGTAGGACATCATCTTTATATATATCTTCTTTTCCTGAGAATCTTTCGGCATCTCCATCCAAAGTATTCTTATATGTAAAATCTCCATCTATTAATTCCTTTGGTCCTCTATATGGCATATCTATTGTAGAACTTCTTAATGCCTTTGTGAGAACTTTGTATAATTCATCCGGTACAATCTCATCAACCACTACACTACCATAATAAACCATCATCCAAACAGGTTTGCCCTGAAAAAATACTACCTCTCTACCTCCGAAAGGTTCTCCACCAAAATAATTGTCGTGATACTTCCAATCATCTCTTTCGTAAACAATCGTGGTAGATTTGTCATCCTGTACTTGTCTAATATTTTTATCCTCTGAAGCATATGTGTTTTGACTTGCTTCCAATATAAAGGCCTTTAATTCTTTTGTATCCATAAATGTATGATATAAATTTATTTTTTTCTCAAATTCAAACCTAACATAGCGAAAGTCCCAAGTGTAAGTACAAGATATACAATAACCTGGTTGGTTATAACCATCTCCAAACTCTCATTTCTAATACTAAACAAATATACCTGGAGTAGAGAGCATACTAGTAGAATAAAGATATATACATAATACCTCTGAGTTATGAAATAGTTCGCTACCATATACACTAGTGCATACCCTGTCATACACAAACCAAATATCCAAAGATATGGTGCAAACTCAAGATACTTGTCTCCAATTGTAAGAGAAATAATACTATCCTTAAATACAACTAAAACAGCAGTTGTACCAAGCCCAATTATTACAGAAAGAGAAAGTGCAACAAGTAAAGATTTAGTAATCTCTGCTTTCTTTGTTAAATTACTTAACCTTGCAAACATAACAGAAGCTATAGTTATGGCTGCAAAATATACCAATTTGCCCAATAAAGAAACACCAGAATACTGTGCTCTAAACTCTGGGTTAACAAGAATTAAATCTAGGGTATATGGGATTGTAAGAAGAAGGAAACTAACTGTTGCTAATAACAACTCCTTGAAATCTGTAGGGATCTTTTTCTTTTCACCATTGCCCTTCAAATTGATAAGTGGAAGAGCAATTAATGTAGTTATGACAGAAGGAATAGCACAGGAAAGTATGAGCAAAGGAAGAGGAGTATTTGTCTTTATCGCAAAATATCCAATTCCAAACCTCAAGATTGTTTCAAAAAACATTAAAAGATTAACAGTAAAGATTCTCTCTTTACCTAAGAGTAAACCCTTAGATATTGGGCTCACAAATGCAAGAACAAAGGTAATTGCAAGATATATAATTAAATCTGAAGGAATTGTAGCAATATTTGAAATATTCTCCTTGAAGAGAAGAAACAGAAAACCAAAAACAAGTCCCAAAGCAGTAAACTGAAGTAAAATACTCCATTTGTAGGAATTAAGATTGAAAGATTTCTCCTTCGCGACTACCTTTGTTACCAATGCCTGTATGGACAAAGTGGGTATTTGTATTAGATATATTATTGCTAATACTGCACTGTAGATACCGAATATCTCTAAAGTAGTAAATCTAGCGACAAAGATGTTAAAAGCATAGTTTAATGCCCCTATCAAACCACCAAATATAGATGTAAGTAATAAATTCTTTATGAAAAGAGAGTTACCAGTTAGGATATTCTTAATCATCTTGGAACTAGACCTCAAGTTATATATAATTAGAATACTCTAAATTAAAGAAATCTTCCATTTATGTTGTATATAATACTTGCACTTGTCGGAGGAATACTACTCGGTGTTGGAATCTTCTACTTTGTGAACAAAGGAAGAGGCAATGACAACGAAACACTCACAGAAACAATAGAGGGAAAGCTTGAAGAATTAGTGCCAAAAGCCCTCATGGAAGCCAACGAATACCTTGTTAAAACTGCAAGAGAATCTCTTAGCTCTGAAACAAAACAAAGCAGGATAGATCTAGATAACAAAAGAGAGGAGATAGGCAGACTAATTAAGAACTTAGAAGAATATGTTAAGGTAAGCGAAAAAGACAGGATAGATTCATTCTCCTCCTTAAAAACTTCTTTAGAAGAGAGTAGGAGAGTTACAGAACAACTTTCAGTGAATACAGAGAGTCTCAAAAAAGTACTCTCGAACAACCAGCTAAGAGGACAGTTTGGTGAGCAGGTTGCAGATGACCTTTTAAAGATGGCAGGATTCGTAAGAGGAAATGATTACGAATTTAACAAAGAGCAGGCTGGCTCTGAAACAAGACCAGACTTTACAATCTTTCTTCCAGACAGAACTAGAATTAACGTAGATTCTAAATTTCCATATGCAAATCTCCAAAGAATGTCTGAAACAGATGACAAGGAAACAAAAGAGAAATATACGGCACAGTTTGTAAGGGATGTGAAGGAGAAGATTAATCAGGTATGTACAAGAGACTACATTAATCCAGAAGACAAGACAGTAGATTTTGTAATCCTCTTTATCCCTAACGAGATGATCTTCTCATATATTTACGAGAAGATGCCAGAGGTATGGCAGGATGCTATGGCAAAGAAGGTTGTACTTGCAGGTCCATTTAGTTTTACTGCAATACTTAGAATGATTAAACAGGCATACGAGAACTTCAGAGTACAGGGAAATATCCATAACATTATTGGTAACATTAAGGCATTTGAAAAAGAGTTCGACAATTTCTCTGACTCTTTCTTTAAGATAGGGGAAAGAATTGGTTCTCTTCAAAAGCAGTATGATACTGTAAGTACAACTAGATTTAATCAGTTAATTAGAAGGGTAGATAAGGTGAAATTAGAGGGTGCTACACCAGAGGAAGAACAAAAGATTTTGGATTTTGTTAAAGATGCAGAGTAGGGTTGTATCCTTTGCTCTGTATATACTCTAGTGCTTTCTTTTCAAGCTCCTGACAGGCTGTAACCCAGCTATCCTCTCCGAAACCGTTATCTATGACCTCTTGGTACCAAGCCTCTCTTCTCTGTATCTCATTTAAAGATGCTACACATATTATCTCATCATTTGTAACGGCTTCTTTTACATGATTCATACCCATATCTGTTGGAGATTTGTAATTGTTTAGCATATTGTCTGGAGGTAGTAAATCTGAAGCAAGTTTTTTAAGTATTACAAATGCATCAATATCTCTGTTGTAGTTTACAGATACCTCGTTGTACTCGTTCTGGTGATACTCATCTATGATATTTTTATCCCCAATATCTGCAGTAGCTGCCTCATATGCAAGATTGATGGGATGCTCAAGAGGGAGATTCCATACAGGAAATGTTTCGTATTTGGCATATCCGGAATTTAATCCTCTAAGATGGTCAAAATATATCATTCCAAAACAGGTGGACATCTTCCCACTGTTTGAAGCTGCACCAGTTACAATAACTAACTTGTTTTGTACAGGAATCTCTTCATCCTTACCATACCCATCATTACTTAGAATTCGCTGTGTATCATTTGGATAACCCTCTATATGGTAACGAAGATATACATGGTCGGAAATACTCTCTAATTTCTGTTTTGCTTCTAGAAGTAGGGGATTATTCTCATCTTGTATATTGTTTATTACAATGTATGGCTTAACACCAAAAATATCTTGTAATTTCTTGATTGTATTGATTGCTGATTCAATATATCCCTCTTTCTGATTATTCAATTGCCTGTTTTTGAGAATATCTCCATATATTAGGCAATATACAATATCGAAAGGAGTTTCTAATCTTTGTAATATCTTTATCTTTGTATCGAGGTAAAACCCAGGAAGAACTCTTGAGGCATGAGGATCTTCAAGTAATTTCCCTCCGATTTCTAAATACAACTTACCATTATTTACTCTAGTAAGTCGTTCAAGAATCTCATTCTTTTGCAATTCAATATATCTTTCACTGTCAAAACCCAAATTCTCAAACACAGGGACATCGGTTGTATTCATATTTATGTAACAAGAAACTGGATAGCGCAAAGTACACTATCCAGTTTGTAGTAGATTAACAATTAAGCACTTTTCTTTCCCCATGCAAGCATTCCCCAAAGAATGAGGTTTGCAATTGGGACTAACATCAAAAGACCTAAGAGTTTGTCATATCCTCTCTTCTCACAGATCTTCATTGTTGCAATTATAGCTAAAATTCCTACAATCAAGGCACCAATACCTGGGATTAACATCAAAAGAATCAACCATGGATTCTGCTCTCCCAACTTGAAGAGTAAAACCAAATTAAGTATTGGAATCCATGCGTACCAGGCATTCTCTGCTCCTAATTTCTGTGCAGTTTTCATCAATGCTATGGCACAGTAAATATACATAGCTAACGAAGAAATAATGGAAACGAAAAGCATTGCTCCACCAAAGAGTACAGCAAGTATTCCAGCTTCGGCATCAGCAGCTGTTAGATCTGAATCAGCAGCAAGATCGCTCCAATCATACTCTGTTTCCCAATCGTATCCCTCAAAGGGTGCAATAACAGAATCTTCTTCTGTTTGAGCTAATACAGGAGTTGCAACTCCTACTAAAGGAAGTAGAAGCAACAGTGATAGTATTGCTCCAGAAAGTAATTTTCTCATCTAAAATAGATAAAAATTTATATATATCCATTTTTACACAACTTGGATATGTGGTCAACAGATAAAATATATGTTACTTTATATATCATGGATACTGCCGATGTAAAAATAATAGAAGGGAAACTTCCAATACTGCTCTCTGCACCTCACACATATTCTCACAAGAGACCATCTCTTTCTGGCTCCTACAAGGGTGGAGAAGCTTGCACAGACATGATTGTTGAGAAAATATGTTTAGATATTAATTGCGCAGGAATCATGCAAGTAAAAGAGACATCATATGATCCAAATTACCATAAAGAAAAAAATAACCCATACAAACAGGAGATAAGGAAAATTGTAAGGGAGGACAAGTTTAAAAACTTTATAGATATTCATGGACTACGAGATGGCGCCGGCTATGATATCGGGATCTACTATCCAACCAGATTTGACAGATCTATGTCCTTTGCACAAAGCATTTCTGAGGGGTTAAACAGGGGTGAATTGAAGGGAGCAAGTATATTTATCTTTAGATTTTTAGATAACGATCAAGAAACATTGGGTGAATATGTCGCATCTAAGTTGCGAATTCCATCCGTTCAGATAGAGATTGCTAGATATATCCGAGAGGATGAAATTTTGAGAAATACCTTTATTGAGAATCTAGGAAAAATTCTTAAGGAAATAATATAAAAATATTATCGGTTAATTAAATCTTTCTTTTACTGCTTTGACTGTATCTTCGTACTCTGTTATTCTGAAGTATCTTTAAATTGATAGTAATTACTACATATGACAGAAACAGTAAAAAAGATTGAAAATCCAAAGGGAAAAGCAATTGAAATGGCAGTATCCCAGATAGAGAAGCAGTTTGGAAAAGGCTCCATTATGAGACTTGGTAGCCAGGAAAAAGTTAAGGTAGAGGTTATTCCAACTGGTGCACTCTCACTAGATATTGCACTTGGTGTTGGTGGTATTCCAAAGGGAAGAATAATTGAGATATACGGACCTGAATCATCTGGTAAAACAACATTAGCAATACATATCCTTGCAGAAGCACAAAAGAAAGGTGATGCTGTCGCCTTCATAGATGCAGAGCATGCTTTTGATCCAACATATGCTAAAAATATTGGATTAGATATCGACAACCTGTATATATCTCAACCAGATTTTGGTGAGCAAGCATTAGAAATTCTAGAAACATTAGTTAGATCTGCAGCATTCTCAGTCATAGTGGTGGATTCAGTAGCAGCACTTACTCCAAGAGCAGAGATTGAGGGCGAGATGGGAGATAGCCATATGGGTCTACAAGCTAGATTGATGTCACAAGCGCTAAGAAAACTCACGGCAATAACGGGTAAGACAGGTACCACAATAATCTTCTTAAACCAATTAAGAATGAAAATCGGTATTATGTTTGGAAACCCTGAAACCACAACTGGTGGAAATGCACTCAAATTCTATGCCTCCATTAGAATGGACATTAGACAGAAAGAGAAGATTGTAAAAGATGGGCAGGTAATTGGACACTCAAGGAAAGTAAAAATTGTAAAAAACAAAGTAGCTCCTCCTTTCAAAGAGGCTACCTTTAACATGATTTACCCAATGGGTATAGATAGAGAAAGCAGTATATTAGACGCAGCAGCAGATTTAGGAGTTGTAGAAAAAGCTGGCGCCTGGTTTAAATATGGGGAAGAGCAATTAGGTCAAGGAAGAGAAGCTACAATTGAAGTTTTGAAAAAAGATACTAAACTTCGAGACAAGATTGTTAAAGAGGTTCTCTCTAAAGTAAAATAGGGTATGAAGATAACTTCTCTTGAATCTCAGAAGCGAGATAGCTCTCGTTTGAACATGTACATAGACGAAAACTTTTTCTGTGGAATATCTTTAAATGTTGTAGCACAATTTGGTATTTACCAAGGAAAAGAGCTTTCAGATACAGAACTAAACGAAATACTAACATCTGAATTAAGGTCAAGATTTTTTGACAGGGCCGTATCATATCTTGTTAGATCTCCTAAAACAGAATTTCAAGTAAGAAGATATTTAAAAGATTTGGTATTTAAGAAAAAGGGTAAATGGTTTGAGGATGTATCCAAGGAAGATATCTCAAGCATTGAAGAATTTGTTGTAAAAAAACTTCTTGAGTATGAATACCTAAACGATGAGAAATATGCTCAAATGTTTGTAGAGAGTAGAATTAAAAACAAACCAAGAGGAAAAAATATTCTTTACGGTGAACTTGTGTCAAAGGGTGTCTCAAAGGATATAATTGAAAAGGTTCTTGAAGAAACACTTGGAGATGAATACAGTGTATTAGTAGCAACATATAGAAAAAAGTTTAAAGAAGAGAAGATAACTTTTGAAGATAGGAAAAAGATAGATTTCTTACGAAGGAAGGGATTTAATTGGGACTTAATTGAAAAATACATAAATAATGAGTCTAGTAAGTAAGAGTAATTGGCTAATACCAGAGAACAAGAAAGAAGATCTTGTAGAAACAATCCTTGAAAATAGAGGGATTAAGAACAGAGAGGAACATCTTGAGCCACTACTTGCGAATATACCTTCATACAAGAAACTCTTTGGAGTTAGTAAGGCGGCAAAGAAGATAATTAAATATGCCAAAGAGAATAAAAAGATTGTAATCCATGGGGATTTTGACTGTGATGGAATCTGTGCGTCTGCACTTCTGTGGGAGTTTCTTTATAGGGATGTCTCAAAGATACTAGAAAAGAAGGTAGATGTTGTGCCATATATCCCAAGTAGAATTGATCAAGGATATGGTCTTACAGAGTCATCCATAAAAGATGCTAAAGACCTAAATTGTGACTTACTCATCACTGTAGATTGTGGAGTAAGAGATAAGGAATTAATAAATAAACACTCCAAAGATTTAGACTTTATCATTACTGACCATCATCAACCACCCGAAGATATCTCCGAGAACTTAGGCTACACTCTTGTTCATCAAATGTACCCTGGGAAAGAATATCCAAACAAAGAGATTTGTGGAACAGCTGTGGCATATCTTCTTGTTCAAGCATTAAGAAATGAGTTGGAAATGGAAGAGGACAAGGAGTATGGCTTGGATTTAGTTGCACTTTCTACAGTTACAGACATGATGCCACTTCTAGATGTAAACAGAATATTTGTTAAATTTGGATTAGAACAGATATCCAAAGGAGAAAGGTTAGGTCTTAATGCATTAATCCTTCGTTCAGGGATATTACCCAAAGACATTAATTCCTACCATTTGGGGTATGTAGTTGGACCAAGAATAAATGCTGCAGGAAGAATAGGCTCACCAATGGAAGCTGTTAAGTTACTTGTAAGTAATGACGAAAAGAAATGTACTGAGATAGCTAATGAACTAAACGGTATTAATTTTGAAAGACAGAAATTAACAACAGAGATTTTAGACATCGCCAAGGAGGATGTAGATTTAGAAAACAAGCTACTGTTTGTACAGGGTGAGAATTGGCATGAAGGAATCATAGGGCTTGTTGCAGGTAAGCTTCAGGAACAGTTCTACAGACCGGTAATTGTTACTACAAAGAACGATGGAGTAATTAAAGGTTCTGCCAGAAGTATTAAGGGTTTCAATATTACCAAAGCATTAGAAAAATTAGATAAATATCTTGAGAGATATGGTGGGCACGAATTAGCTGCGGGTTTTACAGCTAAAGAAAAGAGTATGGATGAGTTTGTAAAGAAGATAACGGAGTATGCAAACAAAAAAATAACAGAAAAAGATTTGCAAAGAGATATTAAGATAGATCTACTTGTAGATACAGAAGATATAGATAACGAATTAATAAATAATTTAAAGAAATTAGAACCATTTGGATATGGTAATTCTAAACCAATCATTTGTTTGAAGGAGTTGGTTGTAGTAAGAAAAAACATAATGGGGCAGGAGAAGAACCATATGAAGTTAATTGTAAAAGGTAATGGTGTAGATTTACTAACGCTTGTTCTTTTTAATTGTAATGAGGATACACAGGATATTAATGAAAATGATAGTATAGATGTTATTGGATATCCTGACATAAATGTATGGAATGGTAATGAAAATATACAATTTATGGTAAAGGAATGGAGATTTACTAATTAATCTGTTAGAATTTCCCTATGAAAGAATTAAATATAAAAGATGTTCTAAAAAATCCTTCTGAGTACAATGGTAAAGAAATTGTTCTTAAGGGATGGCTATTCAAATTTAGAGAACAATCTAAATTTGGTTTTCTACTTCTGAGAGATATCTCTGGAGTAGTACAGTGTTTTGTAGATGACAGTGAAATTATTAAACAATTATCTACCACACCATCAGAATCAGTGATATATGTAACCGGAATCGGTAAAGAAGAGAAACAGGCTCCTGATGGTTTTGAACTTCATTTAAAAAGTATAGAGGTAATATCTACCCCATCTGCGGAGTTACCATTCCAAGTATATGAAAGAAAAGGTGATGAGGAACCAAACCTAGCTTTAAGATTGGATAATAGATGGCTTGATTTGAGAAAACCAAAGAACGCCTTGATATTCAAAGTTTGGTCAACAATGGAAAAATATATGAGACAGTACTGGTATGAGCATAACTTCATAGATATAAAGACATCCAAGTTAATCTCAATCCCAAGTGAGGGTGGCGCAGAGGTTTTTAAAGTAAATTACTTTGGACAAGAGATGTTCTTAACTCAGAGTCCTCAATTCTACAAGCAGATGGCAATGGCTTCTGGTTTTGAGAAGGTGTTTGAAATTGGCCCAATCTTCAGGGCAGAGCAATCATTTACAGGAAGGCATGCTACTGAATTCACAGGTGTAGATATGGAGGTTTCTTTTGTAGATAAAATCGAAGAGCTTTTGGATTTGGAAGAGGAGTGGATAGTGTACTGGATGACAGGCTTGAAAGAAGAGATGGGAGAAGAGATTAAGGCAATGTTTGGCAGAGAGATTGTTATACCTGAGAGACCATTCCCAAGAATTACATTTGCGCAAGCTATGGATATTTTGAAAAAAGATTACGAAGATATCGGTACTGAGGATGAGAAAGCACTAGGAGAATATATTAAAGAGAAATATAATCATGAGTTTGTATTCATAACAGAGTGGCCATGGGCAAAGAGGCCTTTCTACCATATGAAGGTCGAAGGGAAAGAACTCTCAGACAGTTTCGATCTACTTTGGAATGGACTTGAAACTACTACTGGTGCAAGAAGAGAACACAGATATGATGTAGTTGTAAAACAGGCACGGGAAAAAGGGTTAAATGTTAAAAATTTTGAAATATTTCTTCAATTCTTCAAATACGGATGCCCTCCGCATGGTGGAATGGGAGTAGGGGCAACAAGAGTACTAGTGAAATTGCTAGGCTTAGACAATATTAGGGATGTAACACTTCTTCCAAGAGATCCTAAGAGAATCACACCATAGTAATATCTAAAAGAAAGAGCTACTTTCTTCAACCTCTGGTTCTGGTAATACTATTCTGTTCTGTACAGATGTGTAGTTAATAGCAGGGTAGTAGTAATCAAACTCTCCCTTAGAACCATCATCAAATATCGCTTCCCCAGATACTACATATATTGGCTGAAGGTATTCTTGTTCCTCCAAACTTTCGTAGTATGTAAGATTAATGTAGAACACACTAAATTTGGTAACCTTCTTTGGTATGTAATTGACTACATCATCTCCTCCAACCTTATTTAGATACACTAAACTTCCATTGCCTGACTGAACCTGTTGTATGGCATACTGTGGAGAAACAAGCTCGTATGTACCACAATTTGTCTCCTGTATTGGCCAGTAAACATAATCTATCTGGTATATCCCAGCTAAAGTATCTGAAGACTTCTCTTGAACTCCAATATATACAGAGATATTGCTCTTGTTTGGATTAGTAGTAGTAACGCTAGTATTGAAGGTATACACCGTTATTCTCTCATCATTAATAATTGGAGTCTCCTCTGTTGGCTCCCCTAACTTTCTGGTAAGAGAAGCAACCATAGATTCAGCTCCAACAATATCTGAAGCGATGGTTATCATGGATTTACTCCTTTTGAAATCTACCCTAATTAATTCTGCCTCAGAGAGAGAAGCTGCCTGACTAAATGAACCATCTGGATTAACATCTATCAATGTAGTCGTAGGTGTACCTGAAGCATAATCATCTGAAGAGAAACCAAGTGATCTTAAGAAGTTTACTGCTTTAGATTTTGCTTCCTGCTCTGTTGGAAGTGCACCACTCTTTGCCTTTGTGCGGATATATTGAGCATCTGTTTTAAGTGTAAAATTCAAATTCTTAGCCTGTATCTCTAGTGTTCTGCTTGTATCCCTATCTACCCATACATAACTCTCTGTACCTCTTCTAATTACTGCATCGGGATTAAACCCAAGCTTCTTGGCAAGAATCTTAGAATCTGCCTGAGAACTTAAAGATTGAGTTGGATTACTAAATTTGTAAACATTGATAATTCGTGGAAGAGAATCTATCTTTCCACTCTCTGTTTTAATTTCAAAAAGCATCTCAGAACCCTCTACAAGTTTTAGGGTAGGAATTGAAAGCTTGTTTTCCAAGAATTCCTCTTTAAACTCTGTACATGCGAAATTGGCAGTTAAATATGCAGGAGGCATATTCTTACCCTTGTTTACAGTTGTGATTATTAGAACGATAACAAGGAAAACAAGTAATGCTCCTCCCGCTATTATTCCAAATCTTTTTGTCCAAAATGCTGCTTCTGTTAATGTCATGATATAATCTTAACAGTAGTTATATATTCAATCAATATTAATCTTACCAATTATACTATGAGAACAACAGAGGACAATGTAATGCTTTCACAATTACTCTTTCCAGATGTAAAAGAAACACCTCAAGATGTTCTTAGTAGATATCCCAAGCGAGAATTAGAAGAAGGTGCAATGGTTTTAAGATTTGCTCCAAGTCCTACTGGATTCCTACATATTGGAAGTGTTTTCACTAGCTTAGTTGGAAGATCTCTTTCTAGGCAGAGCCAAGGACTCTTCATTCTCCGTATAGAGGATACGGACAAGAAAAGAGAAGTAGAAAATGGGGTAACAGAAATAATAGAAGGGTTTAAGGGATTTGGAATTGAATTTGACGAAGGGATGTTAAATGAAGAAACCTCTAAAGGAGAGTTTGGTCCATATATCCAAAGTCAAAGGTTGGATATTTACAAAGTATTTGCCAAAGATTTAGTATCGAAAGGTTTTGCATATCCATGCTTTATGGCAGAAAGCGAGTTAGAAAATATTAGAAAGGAACAAGAAGAAAACAAATTAAGAACGGGTTGTTACGGTAAGTGGGCACTATGGAGAGAAAAGAGTTTAGAAGAGGTAAAGGGGATGTTAGACAAGGGAGAAAAGTTTGTAATTAGACTTTACTCTACTGGAAACATAGATAATACATTTAATATGACAGACATGATAAAGGGTGGAGTTACATTGCGAGAAAATGACATGGATGCTATTTTGTTAAAATCAGACGGATATCCTACATACCATTTCGCACATCCAATTGATGACATTCTTATGGGCATTACATTAGTAACAAGAGCAGATGAGTGGTTCTCTTCTGTACCATTGCATGTAGAGCTTTTCCAGAAACTTGGCTTTGAGCAGATCCCTTATGCACACTTCTCTCCTTTGATGAAAACAGATAATGGTGGAAAGAGGAAATTAAGCAAAAGGAAAGATCCTGAGGCAGATGTTAAATTTTACATTGAAAATGGATATCCAATAGAGGGTGTTAAGGAATATCTTCTAAATATTGCAAATTCAAACTTCTACGATTGGAGAATCCAAAATCCAACACTTTCTGTAGATGAATTTAAAATAAGTTTGGATAAATTTAGTAAATCTGGAGCACTTTTTGACATCATTAAACTCGATGATACTTGCAAGAACTACGTTGCAACTCTTTCAGCAGAGCAGGTGTATGTACAATCCTTAGCTTGGTCAGAGATGTATGACAAAGAGCTAGCAAGCTTGTTGAAAGAGAACAAGGATTTGTGTATAAAGATTTTCAATATTGAGAGAGAGGGTCCAAAGGTAAGGAAAGATATTGTTAAATACTCAGATATTAAAGAGCAATTATCTATATTCTTTGACGAAATGTTCGAAAAGATTGAATACGAAGATATCTCGGAAAGGATAGGGGGAGATATTCAAAAGAATATCTTGGAGAAATATATTGAAGTGTTTGATATCCCCGATACTGTAGATATATGGTTTGAAGGTGTAAAAAAACTTGCGGAAGAACTTGGAGTAAAGGCTGGTGAAGTTGCTATGATATTGAGGGTAGCAATAACTAAGAGAACTAAATCTCCTGATTTGTATCAAATTATATCTGTATTAGGTAAGGAAAAGGCGACAGAGAGATTGGAGAAATATATTAGTAAGGTGATATAATTGGTTTTTAATGCCGGATCGTCTAATGGTAGGACGGCGGTCTCTGGAACCGTTAATTCTAGTTCGAATCTAGGTCCGGCAATTTATTAAACTCCTTTTATCGAAGTAATGTTTGCCTCTCGGTTAAATTCTCCAGAGAATTCCTGTATATCCCCATTTATGTCCGTTATCTCGAAAGATATGTTATATTTTTCCTCTTGTTCGTTGTACTCATGCTGATATTTATCCTTGTCCAATAGAGAAGGTTCCTTTGTATCCACAAAATCACCAACAATATCTGCAAAAAGAAGTATATCTGCAGGGACCTCGTTGTGTGGGTCTAATATACAAATCTGCATTGCTGTATTTAAATGAATAGCTGGGTAACCTAGTAAATAGCCGGTCTTTCCTTTTTCTTTCAGATACTCTTCGACTGCTTCGGAATAAGCTTTGAGAGTATCATCGGTTTGATCTGTTTTATCAGACTCATACCATCTATCTCCTCCCATAGTTATATATTATTCAATTTATCTAACAAATATTTTACCTCGTTTATACCTTTTTTCCAAATATCTTCCTTTGAAATATCTATGCCCATTTCTTTAAACAATACCTTCGCAGATTTACTACCTCCAGATTCAAGAAAAGCTTTGATATAGGATATATTCTTAGAATCTTCCTTAACCATCTCTTGAAGAGCTTTAGATATTAACAAACCACTAGCATATGAATATACATAGAAAAAACTTCTAAAGTGAGTTACATATATCCATCCATTCCTCATGCTATCATCCTCTTCTACAGTGTCTCCAAGATATGCCTTCATATGTTTACAGAATATTTGAGATATCTCTTCCTTAGATACAAAACCTTTCTCTCTGTGTGTACTATGTAATTCTTTCTCGAAATTGTAGAAAGCAATCTGCCTAAATATACTGGAAATGTCTCCGTTCAATTTGTTGTCCAGTATTCCAAGTAATACATCCTTGTCATCCGTTTTCTCTAAAATTTTCTCAAGCACAAAATCTTCGAAGAATGTACTAGCTACCTCTGCAAGAGATATGGGGTGCCCACTGTTTAATCCGTTTTGTTTATGGGAAAGAATGGAGTGTATGGCATGTCCACTCTCGTGGGCTATGGTAAGGACATCGTTTAATTTGTCTGTGTGGTTGAGTAGAACATATGTAGGCAGGGATTTACTAACAGAGATACAGAATGCTCCTCCACTTTTACTCTCTTTGGGATATACATCGTAGATTTCATCTTTCAGGAAACCATCTAATATTTCACCAAACTGAGTATCTAGGGAAGAGAATGTATCTTTAACCAATTTCATCCCATCTTCGTATGTATATTTTACATCTACGCCTTTGAGTGGAATATTCCTCTCATGGTATCCAAGTTTTTTTAATCCCAACAGTTTCACTTTTTTAGCATAATATTTCTTAGAGATATCGAAATTATCGGTCACTGTTTTTACCAATGTATCTACTATGTCACTGTCTATGTCGTCTGCAATATGTCTTGTTAAATCTGGTCTTGGCATTTTCCTGTAATCATCGGAGACCTTCTTAGCTTCAAGAATTGAATTAATCTCAAACTCCGCTATCTCTGCATATCTATTGTTTATTTTGTTAAATTCTACTGAGGCATAGTCTCTTACTTTCTTGTTTGTAGAGTTGAGATATTTAGAGATTTCGTTGTAGGTAATCTCGTGCTTTTTGTTACTCTCATCTACAACAGTAAGCTTCTGTTTGTCCAGGAGTTCGCTTAGCATATCTTTCCAATTAGAATGGGAGGTCTTGGACATGAGGTTAAAGATTTTTTCTTCGTTGTCAGAAAGTAAATATTTTCCAAGAAGGAAGAGCCTTTCGATATGATGTTTGTAGTTTTTTAATCCTTTGTAATTAAGAAAAGATTTCTGTTTTTCTTTTGGTATTTGGGATATGTTCAATTCAAAGAACTGAATGTCATTTCCCATCTTGGTAGCTGTGTCTGATATTTTGTTTAGCATCCCTTTGATTACTGGATCTGTTTGGTTAAGACATGATCGTAAAGAGAGGTAGTAGAGTGGTTTTTGACACTGTCCGTATGTTTCTTCTAGCTTTTCATATTCTTGTATGGCTTGGAGTAAAACTTTTGGCTCTTCAAGATACTTTGTATTGTTTTTCCACTTGTTTACGAAGGTTTTGTTTTGTTGTTGGGATATGGCAATGTCCTTTTGTATTTGAGGATCTTTTTCTGATTTGTAGAGAGTTTTTAAATTCCAATTCATTATGTAATGATAGCATACTATGGGGAGATATTGACAGAAATATATCTGTTAAGATATATTGTTAGTGCAAGGTTGGTTCGTGGCTCTTTTTTTTAAAAGCCCGGTAAGTAGGGAAATTCAAACATGGGGAGGTGAAAATCACCGCTATATCAAGTAAGTCTTACGTATTGTTGGGTGCTTGCACTCGAAACATATCGGTTGGTATTGCTTGATCAAACAAACAAGGAAATCTTGTTATTTTTGGGAGGGTCCAAAATGTTAACGATGCTGAAAAGTAACGTACCAAAATCATTGAATTCTTTGAATACCCTGGTGAACACTTCCGAACCCGCGGCCTTTACTTCAGTTTTTTCCTGATCTGCCAAGATGCGTTGATCAAAAATAACTGAGGAACTGAGGAGGATGACCGATGTAATTTTGAGCTATCTCAAATTTGGTCATCCTCCCTCGAACTTTCATTGTAATATCAATCTTTCTTTTGTATAATATCCATATATTCCAAGTGTAGGAGAAAGGAGTGAAAACTCTTTAAGTTTTTCAAAACATTCCGAAATCTTGGTAAATTCCTTATGGATTGTATTCTGGAAGGGACCATTCCTAAGGAAACGAGGAGGAGGAGAGAGAAATTTGGAGGCAACTCTAAAATGTGAGTGTTTTCTCCCGAACGCACCCCATAATCTCTCCTCTCTCCTGTTTCAAATTTTTCTGATATAATATCAATGCTTTAAACCAATCTTTTGGAATGAAAGGAGATAATCATGTTATTCCAGCCAAAAGAGAAAGGTAGTGTAGTGTTCTAGAGCTGCAGACGAGGCATACCCTCCT
>CAZOFW010000005.1:0-24937 GCA_964579365.1 uncultured Candidatus Saccharibacteria bacterium | reverse complement strand
TCTTCATATACAGGACGAGAAAATAATTTCTTAGCAATCTTAAGATTCTCGCCACAGTTTTTCTCATTGCTAAATCTGTACTGTAATGCCCTCGCAAGGAGGTTATCTAACTTTATAATTGCTGTAATTCTTTCTGATGGATTGCTACTATATGCCCCTACTTTCAGAGATTCAAGATCTTTAAGCATCTTGCCTTTCTTTTTAAATGTCTTCTTCCTTGTATTTATAGCAGCCAAAAAGAAAAGCAAACAAATTGCTACTAGAATGACGATTGTAATGATTACTGAATTATCCATGTTTTCGTAATTTCACTATACCAAAATATATTAAGGATGATAACAGAAGGAAAAGTATCGTAGAGAGAATTTTAACAAAAATGTCTAACAGTAAAGGTACTGTAGGTGTAAGATTGGATTCAAGTAATTTCTCTGTTGAGAAAATATCATGGTTAGAGAATCTAACATTCACAAAAAGATTGATGTTCTTTTTTTGTATGGGAAGATTAATTTGTATACTTGCATTCTGTTTTGGTAGTACAATTTGAGAAGACATATTGTTTACAGGGTCTATATATTTTGTAATATTCTCAATGTTTGATTTCTTTATCTCGTACTCTGTAATGGCAACATTTCCAGTATTTGAGAGAGAAATATATCCCTTGGTGAATAGTCTGGTAACGTGATTTCTCTCAAAGGAGATGCTTGCATCAACGTTAAATTCAGGAGCTATCTCTACATTTGGGACAGAGGTTACAAGAAAGTCGTTACTTTGGTAGAAAGTTAGATTTGGAGCAAGAGGAGACTTCCCTCTTTTAAGGATGGTTATATGGTCGGAGAAGTCACTTTTGTAAAGGGACTTCTTGGAATGTGCCTCTAAGAAAGGATCTAGCGTTACCCAGGAATTAGCAATATTATCGTAGTACTCAACCCAGTAATGGAAGAATCCATCTGATGTGAATCCAGATATGTTTGATACGTATCCTACAACCATTCTTGCAGGGATATCGTAACCACGGTACACAGCGATAAGGAAATCGGCATAATCTATTGTTGATGAGTTTGATGGATTATCTACAAGTGCGTTAACACCAGTTCTGGTTTGTTCTGTTATGCCAAGTTCTAGCTTTCTGTCATAATCTAATCTTTGAATAGTGTATTCATACAGATATTTATAAAGTAATTCTTTCTGGCTACTATTTAAAGTACTAACTGAAACAACACCTTCAGGAATTGTTAAACCCTTCTTGTTTAAAAATACATTTATTCTTTTGTATTCATTTGTATTTGTTAAATTCCAGTATCCAATCTTTGCTATATAGAATGTTGCTGGAGTATCTGTGCTAACAAGGGTGTCTCTTTTGTAAATATAGCCCTTTATACTCGCATCAATAGTACTGTCTGGTGTAACAATGTATTTAAAAACATAGTTACCATTAGCATCTAATTGTGCAATATTTGGTAAAGGTTCTATCTGTTCCCAAATTACACTTTGAGTTTGAGTATCTGGAGGAAGAATTAGTTCGAAGGTTTGATTTTGGTCGGTAAGAGAATTTGTAAATACACGCTGAACTTCAAATTTGTATATTATATTGCTACCAAAAAGTAGTGAAAGCGTCCCATATCCTGGATTTTCAATCTGTATCTGGTAATTTGAGCCTACGCTTTTAATGTTGGTTATTGGATCTGAACTCCACACGGGTTTTCCTTTTTCTTTAGGATATATGACAAGAACTTTTGTAGTCTTGGTATCTGGGATGTAAGAGGTAATTTGATATGAATTTTGGTCATTATTAGCTGTGCTGTAGGTAATCTTTATCTCAAGTGGAGTACCAACTCTTACAACGGCGTTGTTTAAATCAAAGAGAACATCGGTAGAGGAGCCTCTGTCAAATGTTGTACAAGTAAATTTTTTACCAGTGCTATTGTTGTAGCATTTGATATCTAAATTCTTAATTGGAATTGTTGCTGTAAAGTAAGAGATAACCCTAGCTTCTTTGGCACTGATTTGTAGGACAACCTCTGTATTTACTGTACTTGAGGTTAGAGTGTGCTTAAAGGAGGAACTTGTTGTAAATCCATCTACTGCATATGATTTTAGGGGAAAGAGAAAAAGAAAGAGTGCAAGACTAGATATCAACAGAATTTTCTTTAAATAACCATTCAAATTTCTCATACTTACGCATTATTTGTTTAATGACAGGAGTCTTTGGTGTTATTCCATATTTTAACAAAATCTTCTCCCAGTCCAATTTCTCTGGCTCATTTACAATCTTGTAATTTGGATTTCGGACAGTTTCCTGTTTGGCATTTTTTCTAATAATATAATAGGCTAAACCGTTCATCTCATCAAGGACAACTTTACTGATAGCTTTCGTAGGTAGATATTCGGCAAATATTAGATTGGTATTTTGTCTTGTATTTACAATAACAAATGCATATCCAGCAGGTATTATGACCTTTTGTTCTTTCCTAGCGACAATTTTGATTATTCGGTTATCTTTTGGATTGCGGTATCTCTGAAGTAGAATTGTTGCACCACCATACACAACATCTATAATTCGAGGAAATTTTAGGACTCTTGTAGCTCTTGTTTTAACAAATTCAATACCAGCTAAGTTCGGTTGAAGAAGGTAAAAATTAATTTTAATACCTTTAGATTTGTACAATCCTTCATGATCTAAATTCTTGTATTTGGTATAGAAAACATCTGGACAGGTAAGCTCTTTGTTTAAGAGTTGTGGTCTTACATCTACAATTGAGATTGAAATTTTTCCATCAAAAGATAAGTCTTTACTTTGTAAATTTTCTCCATCATAGAACAGTTGGAATCCTGATGTCTTTTTTAAGTCTACTTTTGCCATTGGGACCATTATACCACATAAGGTTTTTACTCCCTAGAAAACGATTTTACTAATTCGGAGAGTATAAATGCTGCAATTACGTAAAAGACAAGGGCTATAAAGGGTGTTAAAGGTAATACAAAATTATCAATCTGTAGATTATTTGCAGTTATACCTGAAAATGGTGAGATGAATATTTCGCTAGTGTGTTGAACCCAACCTGCAAAAACATTTTCTACATTGGCATTGATTATAATTAGTACAATTCTAGTAATGATTAATGCCTCTATGAATAGTATTCCTGCGTAGGCTAATCTGAAAATAAGTTTTAACATAGTGTGTATATTTTAACTAAAATGGTTATAGATTGTTAGTGTAATATTCTAATTGGTTCATAAATCTTTTTACACCATTTGCCCAAGCATGGGCAGGGTTTTGACCACATGGAGGACAGTATACAGGTTCTATATCAAAAGGTGAAAGAGTAACACCATATCCTTGCGCAAGACCTCTTGTAACCTCTGCTATCCCAGCGTCCCATGTAGAAAACATACTCCAACCAGCAGCATTGCCATTTATTCCTCTCCATCCCCAGGCATTGTTTGAATTACGTGGGGTTAAATTCCCAAAAGCAGATTCCACTCCAGAGATAGAAGCGACAAGTCTCCAATCCAATCCGTATCGATCAGCATGCTTTATAAATGACTCAGCAGAAGAGGCCATTGGGGAGTTGTAATCAATAAGGAATTTATTCATAGCAAGTATTCTTGGATCAATAGTAAAAAATTTGGAATAACCAGTGGTATTTCCAGTAGAAAGCTGTGTCTTTAGATTATACTCCCCAGCATATACATGTATGTCAAATACAGGTGTTAGGGTATTAACCTCACTTTGGTCAGCACCTCTGATGGCTCCAGCTAAAACATCTGTGATTTTACTTTCCACAAAGGGTGAAAGAAAGATATAATACAGGGAGAGGATGATGACAAAAACTCCAATTCTAATAATATTGGAGTTATGTAATGATACTTTGAGTAACGAATTTATCTTACTTGATATCTCTTCTGGCATAATGTTCAGTATATCAGAAAGGGGCAATATTTGTTATGTTCACACATCTACATCTACACACAGAGTATTCTTTGTTAGATGCAACAATTAGAATTCCGGAGTTAATTGAGAAGCTCAAATCTTCCAAGATGGATTCTTGCGCTATAACTGACCATGGAAGCATGTATGGAGTCTTCAAATTCTACACAGCAATGAAAGAAGCTGGTCTAAAGCCAATCATTGGTTGTGAGATATATGTTGCACCTCGTGGTATGGATCAAAAAGAGTTTGGAATTGACAACAAATATTTCCATCTAATTTTGCTAGCAAAGAACTTAGTAGGTTACAAAAATCTAATGAAAATAGTGTCTGTTGCCCACATGGATGGTTTCTACTACAGACCAAGGATTGACTTTGAAACGCTTTCAAAATACACAGATGGATTAATATCTACCTCGGCATGTTTAGCGGGACCTCTCTCTAGTGCGCTTCTTGAAGAAAAGTATGATGTAGCCCTAGAAAGAGCCAAGAGCTATGCTGAGATATTTAAAAACAATTTCTACATTGAAATTCAACGAAATGGTATGGATGAACAAGAGCTTGCAAATGAAGGCTTAATTAAAATAGCGAAAGAATTGAAACTTCCAATGGTTGCTACCTGTGATTCCCATTATCTAAACAAAGAAGATGCAGAAATACAAGAAATCCTATGGTGTATTAGTGACGGTAATACAATGGATGACCCAAATAGAAGAACCATGCCTACGAATGAGTTTTATGTTAAGACCCCTGAAGAGATGAAAACTCTTTTCAAAGATCTGCCAGAGGCAATTAGGAACACCCAAGAGATAACTGATTTGATTGAAAATTACGATATTTCTTTCGGTAGAGTTGAACCACATTTCCTCGATCTCCCAGAAGGAAAAACGCAAAAAGAATTTCTTAAAGAACTTTCATTTGAAGGACTTAAAGACAAATATCCAAAGATAGATAAAGAATTAACAGAAAGGGTAGATTATGAATTAAAAATAATTGATGACAAGGGATACAATGACTACTTTCTTGTAGTTAGAGATTTTGTAACTTTCTGTAGAGAGAATGGAATAGTGGTGGGAATGAGAGGTTCAGGCTGTGGTTCTGTTGTAGCATATGCAATTGGAATTACAGATATTGAGCCAATTAGTTGGGAACTTTACTTTGAAAGGTTCTTAAATCCAGAGAGACCAAGTCCTCCAGATTTCGACATAGACATCGCAGATAAGAGAAGAGATGAAGTTATACAGTATGCAATAAAAAAATATGGTGAAGATAATGTAAAGCAGATTGGTACTTTCAGCAAATTAAGAACAAGGCAAGCAATTAGGGATGTCTCTAGGGTTACTAGTGTAGATTTGGAGATTGCAAATCAGCTTTCTAAAATGGTGGAGATACTTTTCGGTAAAGCAAAGGATATTGACTATATGATTGAACATAATCCTGAATTTGCAGAAATTATTAATTCCTCAGAGAAGACAAGACATCTTGCAGAAGTTGTTCGTAAAGTATCCGGCCTTTGTCGTGGAGTTTCAACACATGCTTGTGGTGTAATCATTACTCCAGATCCAGTAGTGAACTATGCTCCAATTCAAAGAGATGCGCATGGTGGAGGTTTAGGTATGACTCAGTATGAGATGTTTGATGTAGAGCCTGTTGGTCTTATGAAATTTGACTTTCTTGGTCTTAGAAATCTAAATATCATTGGTTCAACAATAAAGAAGATTGAAAGAAGCACAGGAGTGTTAATAGATTTAATGAAATTAGACTTCCATGACAAGGAAGCATTCAAATTAGTACAAAGTGGGCATACAATTGGAGTGTTTCAGTTAGAAAGTGAAGGAATGAAAAGAACCATCCGTTCACTTAAACCAGAAACAATGGAAGACCTCTGTTACATCATTGCTGCTTACAGACCAGGTCCTATGCAGTTCATTTCAGAATATGCAGATGTTAAAGAAGGAAAGAAGAAGCCAGAGTACATCTTTGATGAGCTAGAACCTGTTTTAAAAGTTACAAACGGAGTCATTACATACCAAGAGCAAGTAATCAAAATTGCTCAAGTTGTAGCAGGATACTCTCTTGGAAAGGCAGATGTCCTAAGAAGAGCAATGGGAAAGAAAAAGATAGAGGTAATGGAAGCAGAAAAGCCTAAATTTCTTGAAGGAGCGAAAGAGAACGGATTTGATTCAAAGAAAGTTGAATTCCTTTGGGAGAAGCTTTTGCTCTTTGCAAATTACGGCTTTAACAAGGCTCACAGCGCTTCGTATGCCACCATAGCGTACCGTACGGCATATCTTAAGGCTCACTACCCAATTCAGTTCATGGCCTCTCTCCTAGAGGGAGATTTAGACAATTTTGACAGAATTATTAAAGATCTAAATGAATGTGAGAGGCTTGGTATTGATGTCCTTCCTCCGACTATTAATGATAGCGGCTACTATTTTGAAGTTGAAGACGATGTAAATATTAGGTTTGGTCTTGGTGGGATAAAAAATGTTGGAGAAGATATTATTAAAAGCATAGTAGATGAAAGAAAGGCAAATGGGAAATTCGAGCATCTGGACGACTTCATACACAGAATGTTTGATAAAGTAACAAAAAGAGCGATAGAATACCTAGTTATGTCTGGAGCAATGGATGAATTTGGAGACAGAAATGCGCTTTTAAATATTGTTCCAACAATATACGAGAAATTTAAATCAGCCTCAAAGAGTATTGCTGCTGGGCAGATAGACATTTTCTCACTCGGTGAAAGTAAAGAAATAAAGAGCAACATTGGAAAAACACAACTACCAAATATTGAGAAAACTCCGGTAAACCAAGCATTAGAATGGGAGAAAGAACTCCTGGGTATATATTTCTCTAGCCACCCACTAGATACACTTCAAGAGTTTTTTGAATCAAAAAATTGTATTCCTTTACGCGAAGCCTTAGAGAGAAAGAATCACGAGCTTGTTATTCTTGGTGTTATGGTAAACAAAATAAGAAAAATAACCACTAGAAAGGGTGAAGTCATGGCCTTCCTAATGATTGAAGATAAAACAGGAAGCAGTGACGCAGTAGTATTTCCAAGGATATACCAAGAAATGAAAGAGAATCTTGTTGAAAATAAACCAATACTGATAGCTGCAAAAATAAATGTAAGAGATGGAGACAAGAGCTTGGTAGTTGAAAAGGCAAGATACGTAGAAGATGACAAACGTACCGCTTCCTTTGACGGTGTAACTTTTAGAATTAAACCCATACATAAAGAGGAAGAAATTGCTTTGTTGAAGAAGTATATTTCTAGCTCAAACGGGGATACCGCTGTTAGAATAATAATTAACGACGGTAAGAACAAAAGAACCGTACTTCTAAAAAAGAAAATAGCTGTAAGTTCAGAGACAAAAAAATGGCTAAAGAAATTCTAAACAAACCAGGAGTGTACAAATTCCTAGATAAGAGCAAGAAAGTCTTGTATGTTGGCAAGGCTCTTAATCTTAAGCAACGAGTATCCTCGTATTTCAATGGCAATCTTGAGGATAGGCCATGGGTAGCAAAAATGATTCCTCTTGTTAGAAATATAGAAACGATTGTAACCGAGAATGAACTTGAAGCTCTTGTCTTGGAATCCGCATTAATAAAGAAATACAAACCAAAATATAATTCCGACCTTAAAGATGACAAATCCTACTCTTGGATACATATCTCTACCAATGACGAATTCCCAAAGTTAAAAGTCGTGAGAAACAAAGATTTAAATACAATTAAACGAGGAAGATTGTTTGGACCATATCCAAGTGGTTCATCAGTAAAAAGAGTCTTTACATATTTGAGAAAGATATATCCTTTTTGTACATGTACAAAAGCTAAGAAAGAGTGTCTCTACTTCCATCTTGGTCTTTGTCCAGGTCCATATCAAGGACACATATCTAGAGAGGATTACAGAAAGAATATTGATGGGATAATAAAATTTCTCACAGGCAAAAGGAGCTCCTTCATCAAGAAACTAGATAACGAGATGAAAGAATACTCTTCAAACAAACAGTATGAAAAGGCCGCAGAGTTAAGAGACAAGATAGCAGATTTAAAATACCTGGGTAGTAATATTCAAGGAGAATTTTTCGAAGATGAAAAATCATATGAATTAAGGAAGAAATCGCTTCATGAAAAAGTATTCTCTGATCTAAGAAAAGAACTCAATATCCCACAATTAGTTAGAATCGAATGTTACGACATATCAAATATACAGGGACAAGACGCATATGGTTCCATGGTAGTGAATGAAAACGGCGAGATAGAGAGTAGCGAATACAGGATATTTAAAATAAAGGGTAGCGATACTCCCAACGATCCAGCTATGCTCAAAGAGGTTCTACAGAGAAGGTTCTCGAATGAAAAAATGACCAAGTATCCTGATGTAGTTCTTATAGATGGTGGGAAAACACAACTCTCTGTTGTTGCCTCAACTATTCCAAAAAAGATATGTCTCTTAGGTATCAGTAAAGGAAAGAGATTAAAAAAGAAAGGATTTAGGCCAAAGGATGAATTTTGGATATATAAAAATGGTAATTCTGAAAGAATATACATACGCAATGAGAAGCTGCTCATTAATCTAAGAGACGAGGCCCACAGATTTGCGATTACATACCATAAGAAGGCAAGAATAAAGAGAGGATTGCGCTCTCAACTTTTGAAAGTGGAGGGAATAGGGGATGATAGAGCGAAGAAACTAATTCTTAGATTCAAGAATATAGAGGGTATAAAGGAGTCAAATGTCGAAGAAATAGATAAAGTAATAAAAAACAAAAAAGTAAGCGAAGCTGTCCTCAAATCACTTAATACTTAGTTTTATCCTGTGGTTCAAGATTACTCAGAACATACTGAAAGAAATCTCCTTTATATACATTACTATCCAGCACATAAGCTATATTATTGTAAGGGTTTGGAATTACAGCTACCTCTCGCAGTACATCATCGTAGCCTATACTACCTCTTAAACCACTTCCTGTGTTTGTAGATATTATGAAGGTATTCTTTACACCCCATTTTGTTTTATCTTTTGTATTAAGCTCTTTAACATAGTCGTTGAGGATATAATCAAAAGCCTTACCATATCTACTAGCTACAGGCGTAAGAGATATTGTTTCTGAAGAGCCGAGCTTTCTGAAAGTAACAGTAGATTCATTCTTGTAAGATGAAACTGTGTAGGAGATAACATACTCTTTTGGGATTTCAATTATCCATGGGAAATCTGGAAGTAGATCTTGCGTATTACTGTCTGCAAGTAATAGATTTCTCGCTATTTCCTCCTTAACTTCCAAAGCCAATCCTGTTTGTGCTTCTTCAACTGTTATTGTTTGGTACCAAACGTCATTAAATTTAGAGTATATTCTTAATCCTCTGCCTTCTTTTACCCAGTACTCACCATATTTCATATCCTCAGAACCAACAGAAACGGAAAGTACAAATGCCCAGCCATGTTCAGGAAGCTTTTTATTGTAGAATTGAACAACATCGTTAGTAGATGTATTAAGGGGTAATCTGTATGCAGAATTCCCTTCGCTAAGAAATTTAGAAACTGAGGGCTCTTCTATTGTGTTTTGGAAGATGAATGTAGCTTCTGGATATACGGGGACATCTTTAATTCCAAGAATCATTACATTGTCGTACTCACTTGTTCCATCTGTACTTCTCAATTGATTAATATATATTACAGCCAAATATGCAATACCAATGAAAAGCAATACAAGCAGTGCATAGAAGAAACCCCTTGGAAGAGCTCCTTTCTTCTTTTTGATATTTCGGCTGTTTTTCTTAAAGATGGAATGTCGTTTTTTTCTTCTTCGTGCAATATCTTCTCTACCCTGTTTTTTTGGCATATATATATTCTTATCTACCGTTTTCTTTTTCTGGAAAATCTTCATATGTTTATTATCATGGAAGAACATTTTATTTACAAGTATAACTTGTTGTATAATCTAGGCTGCAGTGCGGGATCGTCTAATGGTAGGACACCGGCCTTTGAAGCCGAGAATCATAGTTCGAATCTATGTCCCGCAATTTTTGTTATTTGTAGAACAGGTATACAAGAAGCATGAGGTATGACACTAAGAGCAGAAATCCTTCAAGTTTACTAATGTAATATTTCTTTCCAATAAATGAAGCTGTTATTAGTGCTACATTATATGCTAAAAGTATTCCTAACTCTGGAAGATATTCATTGAAAGGTAAATCGATAATCGTTGAAGATACTCCAAGCACTAGGAAGAGATTAAAGAAGTTGGAACCTACAATATTCCCGAGACTTAATCCATAATGTTTCTTTCTTAGAGCAATCACAGATACAATCAACTCTGGTAGTGAGGAACCTACTGAAAGGATTGTAAATCCAATGAATCCTTCAGAGATATTAAGAAGATTGGCAAGGTCAATGGCAGAATCAACACAAAATTTCCCACCAACAGATAACAGTAACAAACCGAGTAGTAAGAAAGGTATTGATATTCTTGTATGGTTAGGAATTGAATTGTATTCCTCTTCATGTCTGAGTTTAAAATATCTAAAAAGGAAATAACCCACAAAAAGAGCGATAAGGACTGCTCCGTAAACCCATGTTATTAAGCCTTTTGAGAGATACAAGATTAGAAGAAACAGCAGGACACTTGAGACAGAAAGCGGGATATCAAACTTAAGAGTTTTTCGTTGAATAAATACTGCTCCAAATATAGCTGTTATCGCCATGATAAATCCAATATTTGCGATACTGCTTCCCAATACACTTGTAATTGTTATGGTAGCATTACCCTGTACAGCCGCAAAAACACTAATTATTAACTCGGGCAATGATGTGCCCATTGCCACAATGGTAATTCCAATTAGAAATTCTGGTATTCGATATCTTCTTGCAATGGCAGAAGCTTGTTTTACAAATATCCCAGAGCCTTTTACTAGTGCAACGAGGGAAAGTAATAAGACAAGAATGTTAATAAATGTAGACATATGGCTATAATCGTTTTAATTCTTTAATATGTTCTAAAGTAGTATCATACCCTAGTTTAATGTATTCACTTGGATCTTTTGCAAGCTCGGTTAAGAGTATATCTCTAACTGGAATGTTTAATTGAACATCTGCATTTCTCATATTCTGTACCGCGATAGAGTGTAATGCGATATCTATGGAATATCTTGCGACATCAATCATAGATAAATCCTTTTTAATTTCCTTCCTTATATGATTAGTGTATAGATTTACCCCAATTACTCTTTGTGCACCCATTTCTTTCGCCGTCTCAATTGGAACTGCCTCTATTAAAGCTCCATCAACAAGGAGATGGTCTTCATGTTCTAAGGGATCAAAGAGGATTGGTAGGGATATACTCGCACGGATTGCTTCTTTAAGACTTCCCTCTTTTAGAACAATTCTTTCTCCAGTTTTCAAATCAACAGTAACAACTGCAAACGGTATTTTAGTATCTTGTATGAGAGTATCTTCATTGATGTAATCTGAGAAAAGGTCTAGAACTTTGTTCCCTTTGAAAAGTCCAGAGCGGAGTGATGGGTCGGAAAAAGACTGAACAAATTCCTTTGTTTGGGTTCGGTAGGAGATACTTTCAATTAAACCGATATCTTTAGTTAAGGCATAAAGGCCACCAATTAAGGCACCAATACTTGTTCCTGTTACATAATCTATTCCAATGTTGTTCATCTCTAGTGCTTTAAGTACTCCAATATGTGCAATTCCTTTTGCTCCACCGGCACCAAGTGCTAACCCGATTTTTCTTCTAAACAATCCCATTGGTATATTGTTACAAATTAGATTTAATTTCTTTTATTCTATCTCTCAGAGTAGCTGCTTTCTCAAAATTTAAACTATCTGCAGCAAGTAACATTTTCTGTTCTAAATCTTTAATTGCGAGTCTTTTTTGTTTGGTATCTAGCTTCTCCACATAGTCGTCATCATTAACCAGACTCTCATCTTCCTCTACTAGTCTACCTCTAATTTCTTTTGAAATCGAGGTGGGGGTAATACCGAATTTCTGGTTGTATTCTTCCTGGTATTTCCTTCTTCGGTTTGTTTCATCGATAGCAAATTGCATACTTTCAGTAATCTTGTCTGCGTACATAACAACTCTTCCCTCAACGTGTCTTGCAGCTCTTCCAATTGTTTGTACAAGGCTTGTTTTTGAACGCAAGAAACCTTCTTTGTCCGCATCTAAGATTAAGATCAAGGATACCTCTGGAAGATCTATTCCCTCTCTTAAGAGGTTAATACCAACAAGTACATCATATTCTCCAAGTCTTAGGTCTCTCAGGATATCTACTCTCTCAATGGTATCAATATCTGAATGCAAATATTGAACTTTAATATCCAAATCTTTAAGGTAGGAGGTTAAATCTTCTGCCATTCTTTTGGTTAATGTGGTAACAAGTACTCTTTGTTTCTTAGCAACATTCTTTGTAATTTCAGTTATTACATCATCTATCTGTCCTTCAGTACGCCTAATGTCAATCACAGGATCCAGTAGGCCTGTAGGTCTTGTAAGGAGCTCTGTGACATGATTGTTACTCTTGCGTATCTCATACTCATTTGGTGTAGCAGAAACATATATTGTTGTTTTCTGTTTCTTCTCAAATTCGTTAAAATTCAACGGCCTGTTATCTCTTGCAGATGGCAATCTAAACCCATATTCAATTAAATTATCTTTCCTAGCTTTGTCACCATTGTACATTCCCCCAACCTGTGGAATTGTAATATGTGATTCATCTACGAACATTAGGTAATCATCTGGAAAGTAATCTAGGAGAGTGTATGGTGGTTCTCCAGTTTTCCTACCATCAAAATATATTGAATAGTTCTCCATGCTTTTACAATAACCGACCTCTCTGAGCATCTCAATGTCGTAATTTGTCTTCTGTTCCAATCTGTATGCCTCCATTTCTTTGCCAATATTCTTCAAGAATGTTGTTCTCTTTACTAGATCTTGTTGTATCATCTCGACAGCATTTTGTATAACATCTTTTGAATAGACTAAAGAAGTGGCTGGAAAGATTAAAATTTCTTTTACATCCGAAATCTTATGTTTAGATATCGGTTCAATCTTAGAAATATTCTCTATTGTATTTCCAAAAAGTTCTATACGGATGGAATACTCCTCATACGGAGGGAATATCTCTAAAATATCTCCATTGATTCTGAATGCTCCAGTAGTGAAGTCGTACGAATCTCTATCGTATCTCATCTCTACAAGAGTTCTAGATATCTCTGACAGATCAATGTTTTGTCCAACAAACAAAGAAAGGGATTTGTTCTCGTAATTTTCTGGATTGCCGATATTGTAGATACAGGATACAGATGCAACTACTATGGTATCTCGTCTTGTTAATGCAGAATTCATTGCTCCAAATCTCAAATTTTCAATCTGTTTGTTAACTTCAGATTCCTTTTCAATATACAAATCTCTAGAAGGGATATATGCCTCTGGTTGGTAGTAATCGTAGTAAGAAACAAAGTATTTTACTGAACTTTGAGGGAAAAATTCTTTAAATTCCTCATACAGTTGTGCTGCTAAAGTTTTGTTGTGTGAGAGTATTAATGTAGGTCTATTTAATTCTTTTATGATATTTGCCATAACAAAAGTTTTTCCAGAGCCAGTTACACCAAGGAGAGTCTGTTTCTCGTTACCCTTCTGTATGCCCTCTAGGAGGGTATTAACAGCTATCTTCTGATCTTCAGATGCAAGATATTTACTTTCAAGTTTGAATGTTGCCATAGAGAGATTTTAGCAGATATGTGGATGTGTTAAAATAAAGACATGTCAAAACCAGTATTAAACAAATTATCTCAAGAGGTTGTTAACCAGATAGCTGCCGGAGAGGTTGTTGAAAGACCCGCTTCAGTCGTTAAGGAGTTACTAGACAATGCAATAGATGCAAAGGCAGACAGAATAGAGATAAAGGTAAAAGAGGGTGGGCTAGAATTAATAGAGATTAGTGATAACGGTGTTGGAATTCCAAAGAGAAATTTACCAGAGATATTTCTTCCACATACAACATCAAAGATTAATAGGATTGAAGATCTAAATACTCTTCTGAGTATGGGTTTTCGAGGAGAGGCTCTCTCCACAATAACTTCTGTTTCTAAGGTACATGTAATCTCTAAATATGAAGATGAAGGAATCGGGAACATAATTATGTTTAATGAAAAGGGCCAAAGCGATGTTAGAAGTGCAGCTAAAGAGCAAGGAACGACAGTAAGAGTAGAAAATCTCTTTTACAATATCCCAGCAAGAAGAAAATATTTGAAATCTGCTCCAACAGAATACAGGAAGATCTATGAACTACTAAATAGATATTTTGTTGTGTACCCAAATATATCCTTTAAACTTGAGAAAGATGGAAAAGAAGTACTCTCATTAGATGCCATATCTAAGCATAAAGCAGGAGAGATATGTAAAGAAAGAGTGGCAGAGATATATGGAGACGATGAATTAGTTGAGATTAAATACGATGGTAACGGCATAAGAATTAATGGTTACTCCGGACATCCCTCTTCACACAAGAGCAAGAATACGAAACAACTAGTTTTCGTTAATGGAAGACCAGTTATGGACAGAGGAATAATGAGAGCAGTTTACGAGGGATACTCGAGATATTTACCATTTGGAGAGAAGGTTAATTTTTACATTAATATCGACATTAATCCTGAATTAGTAGATGTAAATGTTCATCCAAGAAAGGAAGAGATTCGTTTTGAAAATCCATTTAGAATATATTCTGCAATTGAAGAAGCTGTAAAACATGCATTAAACAAGGAGCTCTCTTTCCAAATTGATTCTACTTCATCACCAATAGCTCAAAGAAGAGAATCATTCAACTCATCATCTGAGAGTAAAGAATACACTACTCGTGAGATTAAATTTGACAAACAGTACAGCTCAATAAAAGATAGCCTGTTGTTCTCAAAAGAAGCCCTTACAGTTTCAGAAGAAGGAGATGCAATTAGAAATATCTTTCAAATATTTGATAAATACATTGTTATAGAATTTGTAGATGAACGACTCTGGGTCATAGATCAACACGCAGCAGCCGAGAGAATCAATTTTGAGAAAATACAAAAACGAGAAGAGAGACCGTTAGATATTCAGAGCCTCCTAGTTCCAACTTCCTTAATTTTTTCCAAAGAAGAGAGATTATTCTTGGAGGAATTCAAATCCTTCTTCCAAGATATTGGTATCGAATATGATGTTAAAGAGTATGGGATAGATATCCTTTCGCTTCCTTCCGTACTGTCTACGGCCAATACGGAGGCTCTTTTTAAAGAGATATTTGAAATCTCAGACAATTTAGATACACTTAAGAAGGAGTTCAATAAAAAGAAGGAAGATATCCTTGCTACTGTGGCATGTCACACGAGCATAAGATCTGGACAGAAACTAAACTATGAGGAAATGAGAAATCTTTTTGAAGAGCTCTCCTCTTGTGAGAACCCATATAGTTGCCCCCATGGGAGACCAGCCATATGGAAATTGACAAGAGAAAAGATAGATACTAATTTTGAAAGAACATATTAATATGCAAAAAGGAACCCTTTATCTAATTCCAACCCCCATTACAAACGCTCCAATGAGGGATGTCCTTCTTCCTCCATATTTAGATATCGTTAAAACTCTTGAAATATTCGTAGTAGAAAAGGCCAAGACAGCAAGACAGCACCTTTCTTCTGTTGAGTTAAGCAAAAAGATCCAAGATATACAGATGTTCGAATTAAACGAACATACAAAGGTGTATGAAATTGAAGAAATGCTCAAACCTTTGTTAGAAGGCAAAGATATGGGCTTGATGTCTGAAGCAGGAGTCCCATCAATTGCAGATCCGGGGTATAGATTAGTCATTGTAGCGCAAAAAAATGGGATAAAGATTGTACCTTTTACAGGTCCATCTTCAATCTTTCTTGCTCTAATGGCTTCTGGTCTTAACGGTCAGAACTTTGCATTCAACGGGTATCTCCCACAAGAGAACAGAGATCTAAGAAAAGCAATTAGAAGCGTAGAAGTTTTTGCGAAAGGAACAGGTCAAACCCAGATATTTATGGAAGCACCATACAGAAACCAAAAGATTTTAGAAAATATTCTTTCAGTTTGTGAAGACGATACATATCTTTGTGTAGCACAAAATATAATGGGAGAGAATGAATTCATAAAAACTGATTCTATTGTTAAATGGAGAAAAAACAAGATTAGACTGGATGATGTACCCTGCTTATTTTTAATCAACAAAATCTAATGTCAGTATTCATTAGTTCTAATTCAAATATCCAGGAAGACGATTTGCTTTTAGCGAAGAAAATTACAAGCGGCGTAGTAGATGTCTCTAAGGAAAGAATGGTTTTAGAGGATCTGTTATCAAAGATATTTAAAGATAGCCCATTTTTCCTTTTCAACAGAGGAAGAGACGCGCTATACATTGCCCTAAGGGCATTGGGTGTATCTTCAAAGGACGAGGTTATTATCCAGGCATTTACCTGTATAGCAGTGCCAGCACCTATTCTTTGGCTTGGAGCAACACCGAGATATGTAGATATCGATCCAAAGAGTTTCAATGCAGATATAGACAAACTAAGAAACAACATAAACGAATTTACAAGAGCAATAATCCTTCAACATACATTTGGCAATCTACTTGATGTAAAAAGTGTAAGGGAGATTGTTGATGAAGCAAATATAGATAGAAAAGAAAAAGAGAAGATCCACATAATTGAAGACTGTGCTCATCACTCATTGCTCTCGAACAGAGAAGTTCTCAAGTATTCAGATATTGGACTGTTTAGTTTTGCCCAGGATAAAAGCATTAGTAGTACCCAAGGAGGTCTCGTTGTTGTAAAGAGTCCTAGTTTCTCAAAGATTTTCTCTATCCTGTACGATGCAGTCCCAGAGCAAAGTGAGAAAGAGGCAAAATACAATGCAGAATACGTAGTCAAATGGGCAGAGATAAAAAGTGAATACTTCAAAAACATATTCGGATTCTATCCGAGGCTCACAATTGGTAAGCTAAAAATTCTCTTGTACAGATTCTTAGGGAAGATAAAGAGACAGGCATCTCAAGATCTAGGTAGCCAAAGAGATATAAAAAGATATAGTAACCATCAAGCTTCTTTACTACTTAACCAAATACCAAAAATTAGGAAATATGATGAACACAGAGAGAAGATAACAAAAATTTACGATGAAGTGCTAAAAGAGGATTTTGTATTTCAAAAACATTCAAAATGTCTGCTCAGATACCCTGTATTACTTTCAAATCCTGCAGAGGTTCTAGTAGCACTGTCCAAAGAAAAGATAATCGGTGGAAGATGGTACTCTTCTGTAGTATTTCCACTTTCAGATAATTTTGAAAGAGTAGGGTACATAAAAGCAAGTTGTATGAAAGCAGAGTTGTGTGCTAAATATATAATTAATCTTCCTACGGGGATTGAAGTTAGTGAAGAGATGGCAAAAGATATTGCAAGGATAGTAAACAGAACTGGTATAAGTATTAAAATTTAATTCTACATGACAATGAAAGATCTACGATTTGTGGATATTGAAAATGATGCTCAATGGGACACTCTTGTCCTTTCTCTACCCAATTACTCCTTTTTACTGAGTAGCTTTAGATTCAAATATGCTAAAGAGATAAACGAGAGAACTTTCAGATTTGCGGTATACAACGGCGAATCTTTTCTTGGAGTTATGTGCGGTAGTTTCGGAAAGACAAAATTGTTTGGGAAATATCTAGAGTTTAAACACTCTCCGATGTTAATCAGTGACGAGCGAGAAAATTGGGAAGTAGTGCTTGAAAAATGTAAAAGTATAGCCGAGGAGAAGAATTGTTTTATGTACAGGATATCTCCCTTGTATGTTGCAAATGATGCCCTCGAGAGTCTGTATAGAGATTTGGGGATGAAAAAGAGTCCTATACAGGATATAGATGCTATGATTTCCCAATATATTGATTTAAACAAAACTGAGGAGGAGCTAAGACACGATATGAGTGATTCTACTAGGAACAATATTAACAAATTAACTAAGAACCCAGATATTTCAGTAAAGGTTTTTAAAGATAACTCTCAATTCGATGTTTTTGCTGATTTCCATAACCAAACAATGGCAAAGAAAGGCTATGTAGACAGATCAACCAAATCGTTAATGAGAGAATTACAGTTGCAAGTAGATGTTGGAAACTGCTACATGGTCGTTGGATATTTCCAAAACAAGCCAATTAGTATCTGGCAGGCTACAGTATTTGGGAAATACATGCATATATACCAGGCAGGTAGCGATACGCTATTTAGAGATAAAAATGTAAGGATAACTTATCTCTTATATTGGGAATGCGTTAAATTAGCGAAGGAATTAGGTTGTAAAGTGTTGGATCTATTCGGAGGTATGGTTCCAGAGGGCTATGATGATAAGAAGCATCCATGGGGAGGCGTTAGTGCATTTAAAAGAAGTTTAGGAGGTCGAAGAGTTACATACATGCACAGTAGGGATTTTGCTGTTAAAAAGATAATGTACAACCTCTATTATGTATATTCATACATTAGGACAGTATTAAAAGGATATCCAGTTAATTGGTAATTACCACCTTCCACCACCACCACCACCAAATCCTCCGCCACTACTTCCACCACTGAAACCACTTCCTCCAAATGAGGAGTGACTGCTAGGGGGAGCAGAGCTTGTCTGGATATTTCTACTTACAGAGGAGATGGAATTTGCTAATACTAATGTATTAAAGGTTGAGATATCTCCTGCATACCAAGTAGGAGGTTCCTTGTACAAATCTTCAAATTCTTCTGCCCACTTCTTTTCTAATCCAAAGATAATAGCGTAGGGGAGTAAACTTTCGAAAACACCGAGGTATTTCTTAGGATCATTATGGAACTCAATCCTATGCTTCTCTGCTGTATTAATGTACATTTTCAAACCTTCTAGCACAGAAAACATTTCATTTCCCAATGTATCTCTTATATCGATCTTCGCAGTTAGGATTATTAAAAGTATTGAGGAAATGACAATACCAATAGTCCAACCAGTTGCAGCAATTGCGGCAAGCGGAGTTGCTAATACAAAAGTTAAGAATATTCCCAACATACCAATTCCAAAGAAAGTGCTCCAAAGTTTCTTTCTAGATTTGGAGAAATAATTGTCATCGTATAACTTTGTGTCGATACTCTTCTTCAGGGAATTTACAGTGATATAAAAATCAGAAGGAATATCTTTAATATTCACCTCATTCTTTCCTTTAAATAAATCTGCATAGAGGGCCCGTACAGTATCCTCAGATATGTTCTTCTCAATATTGTCTTTTACTAATGTGTAGTTTTTCTTTCCCTCCTGTTTAATTTTTATATATCCATCAATCGCCATTTGCACAATCTGTGCAGTAATATGTTTAGGAGTTAGAGATTTGGAATATATTGAACCCGCAAGAAGTGGGAACATATTCTTCGGAACGTTGTAATGTGGAATGATTGTTAATTTTTTGTTTCTACCATTTTTCTTAAGAAGGGATAGTCCAATTATTAAAGTTGGTATCGGAAGCAAAAGTCCGAGATTCGAGAGCAAAAATGCCACTACCTGAGCCCCTCTAACGTCTTTAAGAGTGCCTTTTGGTGTTGAGATACCTATTGTTAGACCTTCATTTGCACCCAATGGCTCATCCAGAACAATGGAAGTTTCTGTTTTGGAAATATCTTTGAATTTACAATTGGATTCTGTTGAACCACTCAGTCCTGTGTAACAAATCTTATTTGTAATTTCTCCAGGTACCGTAATTTTAACAGAGAGTTTCTGTATTGGTACATTCCAGTAATTACCTGTAATGTTAAGATACAGTTCGTCGTGATCGTCAAAATAGTTAACTGCATTTTCCATTGTGTACTTTATGACGTACACATACTCTCCTTCGACTAAGTTGTTGGCATCTCCGATCTTAAATCTGGTGTAACCATTCTCAAAACTTTTTTCATACATATTAAATCTAGCTGAGGGATTGTTTTTAGGGTAAAAGTACAACTCATCAAGCTTAATACTAATTGGTCTTGCAAGAGATAGTTGTACGCTGTATCTGGTAGGAATATCTCTATATATTCCATGGCCAGGATAGGAAAAGAAATATGTAATTTCTTCCTCTACCCGGATATCTGTATTTTGTTCTTGAGTAACATTTACTTTAAAATCTGATATTACATCTACATTTTGTGCAAATGTACCAGACGAAAAAAGAGGAAACAGAACAAATACAAAGAGTATATATCCGAATAGTTTTTTCATAGTTTTCCTTTAGAACTTTATCTCAACATTTTTTTTCTCTTCATCTGATGCCTCGAAGAATGGTTCTGCTTTAAATCCAAGTACTTGAGCAATTATATTTGTAGGGAAAATTACAATCATACTGTTAAAGTCTCTTACAGCACCATTGTAGTATCTTCTAGACTTCTGGATATTATCTTCCAAATCTTTTAGATTTGTCTGTAATCCAAGGAAGTTTGTATCTGCTTTAAGCTGAGGATAGTTCTCTGCTACTGCAAAAATCTTTGAAACCATTCCACTTAACTGATCTTCAAGCTTAGCTTTTTCATCGAAAGATGTTGCTCCCATCGCTTTTGTTCTCATTTCAGTTACCTTCTGGAAAGTCTCGCTCTCATGCTTAGCATATCCCTTAACAATTTCGACAAGATTTGGAATCATGTCATATCTTTGTTTTTGGAATGTTTCAATGTCTGCAGAGGCTTCTGAGACCATAACTTTTTGCTTTGCTAATCTGTTGTATATTCCAACAATTGCTATTAACAAAACAGCTACTAGACCAAGTATTATATATACCCACATAATGTATAGGATTATTAATTTAACTAATACATATTGTATGTAGTTTGGAAATTCTTTGCAAGATGGTCGGGGTGACACGACTTGAACGTGCGACCTCTGCGTCCCAAACGCAGCGTTCTAGCCAACTGAACTACACCCCGATTGCTTATGGATTTTAGCATAACATACAAAAAGAAAAAAGGGAGACGTTAATCTCCCTTCTCATCTACAAGCAATTGCTACTTAGATAGCAGCCATTAATTTCAACCCTAAGCCAGATAAAACTGGAACATCAAATCTCTGTCCCTGTGAAGCTTTAATCATACCGATGATGATTAACACTAAGGTCAAAGGTCCTAGAATCCATCCAATTACTGGTACCCATGTAAACAACTGTACAGCTCCAACCAATGTAAACTGTGCACCCATATATCTTACAAATTTATCATCTTTTTCAACGAACAATAAAATCAATCCTACTATTGGAATACAGGCAAGAATAGCCATAGCCTTGTTTGCCTCATTGAACTTGATTTCCTCTAGAGTATAGATTTTTTTAGCTTTCTTCTCCTCTGCCATATTTAAATTATTTGTTAATTTATATTGCTATAAGTATAGGGGTTATATCTCTTATTTGCAATATCGTTCACTACAGGTACTTGCGAGAGGTCTAGACCATGGGTATACTTGGTATATATAAATTCAAAATATAACACTGCCATGGATAGTATACTCACTGCGAAACAGGATTTAGTGCTCAGAGTCATAAGAGACTATTTCCTTCATAACGGATTTGCTCCTTCTTTAAGTGAATTACAAGTTCTGTTGGATATAGCCACTAAAAGGGGAGTTGTAAATCATTTAATTGCTCTTGAAAAGAAAGGATATATACTTAGAACTAGCGAGCCACGAGGTATACGGATGTTAGAAGGTAACGAGGAGCCGGTATACGAATATTTAATAGGAGTTCCAATTTTAGGATATGCAAATGCAGGGACACCTCTCGTAAGCGCCGAGGAAGAAAACCTCGGCGTTCTTAGGATTGACAAGAAGATTATTGGGAAGAAAAAGAGCTTGTTCTCCCTAATTGTTAAAGGAGATTCTATGGATAGAGAGATGATTGATGGTAAAACAATTACAGATGGCAATTACTTAGTTGTAGATAAAGAATCTGAGATATTAGATGGGGATGTAGTTGTTGCAATCATTGAGAATTGTGCAACTGTAAAGAGATTTAAAAAAGATCAAGATATGGTTGTACTTTATCCAAACTCAAGCAATCCAATTCATCAACCTATATATTTAGATAAAAACACAGAAAGTATGCTCAATGGAAAAGTAGTAAGAGTTTTAGAGAAGCCCTCTATCTAACAAGAGCTCGTTTTACATAGGGACTAGCAGTACTTCTTAATTTGCGAAGTTCTTTCTCTGTAAACGAGTTACTGGAATCAAATCCAGGAATAATCGTCTTTCCATCTCTAAAGTTTTGAATATAGTAGAGTTTTGCTCCTTGTATCATTAATCCTATGCGTTTAGCAGATTCAAAAGTATGAATCCCTTTAACATAGGTTGTTCTAAATTCATAATCAATACCGGAATCCATTATAATCTCTATTGATTCCTTAATCTTATCCCTTACTGCAGGATATCCAGTCATTGCAGGGTAATCAGAAGAAGGATACTTAATATCCATAGCTATGTAATCCAGTAAATCCTTTTCAACCAAAGCTCTTAATTTATCCGGAAGTAGGCCATTTGTATCTAGTTTAATCAAGAAGCCCATCTTTCTAATCTCTCTTATCAGTTTTTCTAGATCACTATGGAGTAGGGGTTCTCCACCAGTTATAACAACGGCCTCTATCTTGCCTTTCTTTTTCTCTAGAAATTCAAAAAGATACTCCTGAGAGATTGAATGCTCTTTATCAAACTCCTCGATAACCAACTCTGGATTATGGCAGTAGCTACATTTCAAATTACAACCGTATGTAAAGATTACGGCAGATATTTTCCCTGGATAATCTAGTAAAGATGTTTTTTCTAAGCCCCCGATTTTAACCATAATCTATCTATGCAGTAGCCTTAAAGAATTTTCTATCGCACCATTCAGCCTGTTTTCCAATATTCCATTGAGTAATTGGTCTAATATATCCAACGACTCTTGAGTACACTTCACACCTTTGTCTTGTAACATTCTTCATAATTTGAGCAGTAAATAATTTAATTAAAATCTTTCGCTAAACTTCATACCATCCTTGTATCCAACCTCTACATCGCACTTAGGACAATACTTGTGCTCCCCAGATATGTACCCATGTTTAGGACACACACTGAAGGTAGGAGTAATTGAAAAGTATGGAAGTCTGTAATTCTCTGCAACTTTGCGTATCAAGCTCTTGGTAGCGTCTGCAGATGACACTCTTTCACCAAGATACAAATGCATAACTGTTCCACCAGTATATTTACACTGGAACTCATCCTGAAGGTCTAGGGCTTCGAATATGTCATCTGTAAGTCCAACAGGAAGCTGTGAGCTATTCGTATAGTAGGGTACAACACCTTTCTTACCAGCCACCTCTGCCGCAGTAATAACGCTCTCTCCGAATTTCTTTCTGTCAGCTTTGGCAAATTTGTATGTAGCACCCTCTCCTGGAGTAGCCTCTAGATTAAACAACTGGTTTGTCTCTTTCTGGTACTCTTTCAACTTCTCTCTCATGTAATCCATAATCTCTAACGCAAATTCTCTTCCATCCTTTGAAGTTATACCCTTGTCCATATCTTCAAAGAAGTTTATGAGAGACTCATTCATACCCAATATTCCAATTGTATTGAAATGATTCTTGAAATACTCTCCAAATCTCTTCTTAATGTCAGAGAGATAGAATTTAGAATAGGGATACAAACCCTTCTCCATATATTTCTCAATGAAAGATCTCTTGATGATTAAACTTCTCTTTGCCAATTCCATTGCTTTATTTAGACGATTGAAGTAATCCTTCTTTGTTTTAGCCTCTATACCAATTCTTGGCAGATTAATTGTTACAACGCCAATACTTCCAGTAAGTGGATTTGCTCCAAAGAAACCGCCACCCTTCCTTTTTAGTTCTCTGTTGTCAATTCTTAATCTACAGCACATACTTCTTGCATCATCTGGCTTCATATCTGAGTTTATGAAGTTGGAGAAGTAGGGGATTCCATACTTAGCAGTCATATCCCATATTGGAGTGTAATCTGGACTATCCCAATCAAAGTCAGTTGTTAAATTGTATGTAGGAATAGGGTAGGAGAACAATCTTCCTTGGCTATCTCCTTCCATCATAATCTCACAGAAAGCCTTGTTAATCATTCCCATTTCCTTCGTAAAATCTTTGTATTTCTCTTTCTGAGGTTTACCACCAATGATGACATTCTGTTCTGCTAATGTTCCAGATGGTACCAAGTCCATAGTAATATTTGTAAAAGGTGTTTGGCAGCCTACTCTTGTAGGCACATTCATATTGTAGATGAATTCCTGCATCTTTTGTTTAACCTCTTTGTATGTAAGCTTGTCATATCTTACAAAGGGTGCGAGATATGTATCAAAACTTGAGAAAGCCTGTGCACCAGCAGCTTCATGCTGAAGAGTGTAGAAGAAGTTCACACATTGACCCAAAGCTACAGCAAAGTGCTTAGCAGGAGAGGAAGAAATCTTCCCTGGAACACCTGTGAACCCTTTAAGAAGTAAATCCTCTAAACTCCAACCACAACAGTAAACAGCCAACATACCCAAATCGTGGATGTGTATGACCTTATCTATATTTGCATTCGCAATATCTTTAGGATATATGCTGTGAAGCCAGTAATTAGCCTGTACAGTAGAAGATATGAAGTTATTTAATCCCTGCCATGAGTAAGTCATATTGCTATTCTCATTTACCTGCCAATCTTCATTGTCTATATACTCTTTAACTAATGTATTGGCATCTATGAGGGATTTAATATTCCTAATCTGGTTCTTTAGATCTACAAACAAGCCAAAAGATATGGATGTTTTTCCATGCCCCTGATCAATAAGAGTTTGCTTGATTATCTCTGCAATTGCCTCAGTTTTAATTACCTTTTTACCTTTGTATTTCTCCTGTATCCTTTTGACAACCTCATCTGTTATCTCTACAGCTCTCTGTCTGTCTTTTCCTCCCACATT
>CAZOFW010000004.1:10939-28286 GCA_964579365.1 uncultured Candidatus Saccharibacteria bacterium | reverse complement strand
TGGTTGCAGAGAGTTACCCTGAGCAAGTAACCATCATGGTAAATATTAAGGAAGAGAAAAGTTCTGACACTGTTTGTATACAAGTCATTCAGGAATTAGATATGAGCGGAGAGTTTAGTGCTTCTAGCAAAGCAATTGTTAAGCTTCAAGTAAACAGACAGTAATATCTAAAAGCTAGTATAATATACTATGCTAACAAAATCAGATTACATCACATACCTAGATTCACCATTACACCTTTGGGGATTAAAGAATAATCAGTATGAAAGAAAACTTTCAGACTTTGACAAACACCTCATAAAACAGGGATACGAAGTAGAAACCTTAGCTAGAGAGTATGTAAAGAAATACATATCCAAAGAGTGTGAATTTCAAAAGATATACCAAACAGACGATCTTTTCGCACGAGCAGATATTGTTGTAGGAGAAGATATTTACGAAGTAAAAAGTGAGACTAAGATATCCAACGAAGATAAAAGCGATATAGTATTCCAATATTACTTAGCAAAAACACTTGGTAAGGTAGACCATATTTACCTTCTTCACTTAAACAAAGACTACATCCTTGGGAAGAAATTACATCTTCAAGAACTTTTTGTTGTAGAAGACATGACCTCTTTTGCAAAAGACAAATGGAATTACACAGAAGCAACTGTTGCAGAAGCACTCTTAGTAGCAAACAGAGAAACTCCACAAGGATTGAGCTCCTGTTACAATCCACACACATGCCCATCTAAATCCCTTTGTTTTCCAGACGCTCTTCCAGAATATTCCATCTACGATATATCTCGAATTAGTAAAAAGAACCTTGATGCACTTAGAGAAATGGGTATTGTAGATATGCGGAATATCCCAACTGAATTTAATATCGCTCAGAAGCAGAAACTACAGATAGAAGCTACAAAGAAAGATACCATCCTCATAGATGCTCAAAAGATTCAAAAGGAATTAGAGACATTAGAGTACCCAATATACTTCTTAGACTACGAGACATACTCCTGGGCTGTGCCACAATTTGAGGGACACAAACCATACGAGAATGTAGTCTTTCAATTCTCCCTACATGTACTAAAAAAGAATAACGGAAATCTTGCACATTACGAATACATCTCAATTACCAAGAAAGATCCAATACCAGATATTTTGGCAACACTTAAAGATGTAATAGGGGACAGTGGAAATATTCTTGTTTGGAACAAAACATTTGAAAAGGGTTGTAACAGTGGAATGGCGAGGATATATCCAGAACATGAGCAATTCCTTTTGAATATGAATAGAAGAATATATGACTTGGGGGATATATTTAAATACCAAATGTATGTTGATCCTAAATTCAAAGGAAGCTGGAGTATTAAGAATGTATTACCAATATTAGCACCTGATCTAAGCTACCATGACATGGAGATTGGTAAGGGAGATGAAGCAATGGTTACTTGGTATCGTCTTGCATATGATAGACAGTCTCAACAGGATACTCAGGTTACAAAAAAGAACCTTCTAAAATACTGTGAACTAGATACATATGCTATGTACAGGATATACGATTATCTTGTATCTAAAGTGTTTTAGAGATATAATCGCCTTCGATTCAAAATACTAATCACAGGAGAGTAAAATGTCGTTTTGGAAGTTTAATACGAAGAAAGAAGCAATCGAGTGGGCCTTGGAAGTTCTAACATTAGAAATTCCGTTCTGCAAAGAAATAATGGAAGACCAAGTTAATAAAGCAATCGAGATTCTTTTGATATATCTTCCAGACCCACAGATAGGGATAGTATACAAGGGTGTGATTTATCTTAAAGATAAATATCAAAAACTTTGTTGCTCTCCTGAAGAAGCTGTAGCTTTAATCCCAAATCAGTAATTTGTTTCAAATACAGGAAGGTTCATCCTTCAAAATAACCTTCCTGTATCTATTCCCTTTTTCTATCCTTCTATGTACAATTAAATATAGTAATTTTTTATATATCTATTCAGTATGAAGAAAGACCTCATAATTAAGTTAGCCGTTACAGCATCCGTAGTTGCAATGTTTGTTGTAAACTCACTTGCAAACATATTACCTATTAACGGTATTACTACTGGAGCACTCTCAGATGCAATTCCCATATACTTTGTTCCTGCTGGATATGTATTCTCAATTTGGGGATTAATATATGCTGGATTAGTTGTATATATGATTTCTATGTTTGCCAATTTCACAAAAGAAGACAAAGCCATATACCCATGGGTGATAGCAAGTAGTCTTGCAAATGCAGCTTGGATATTCCTTTGGCACTACAGATTAATATATGTATCTGTCATTGCTATGGTCATTATTCTTGCAAGTCTCATAGCTATTTCAATAATCCTTGGCAAAGCAAAAAAAGTATCTTTCCTTAAGACCCTTCCTTTCAATATTTATCTAGGTTGGATATCAGTAGCATCAATTGCAAATATATCTGCTGCTTTGTACGTAGCAAATTGGAATGGATTTGGTATTTCACCAGAGATATGGTCTGCCATAATGATAATTGTAGCTACTGGATTAGCAATATACTCAATGTACAAAAAAACATACTCTTACTCATTGGTAATCCTTTGGGCAATAATCGGGATACTTGTTAAGTTCTCTGGATTATCTAATCCCGTTGAGATAGCATCTACATTGGGAATACTTGCAATAGTTACAGTTCTTGGAGCTAAACTATACTTTAATAAAAGCTTAAAGTAATTATATTAGACCAACTCTGTCTATATATTCCTCCTTGTAATATCCAAGATATTCTTCGGGCATAAGGATAACTTTGTCTATACCCAAATCTCTTACAAACTTTGGTTCATGGCTTACCAATATGATTGTACCCTTGTACTTCTTAAGTGCTTCAAGCAATATTTTCTGAGAGTCAGGATCAAGGTATGTAGTGGGCTCATCGAGAAGTAAGACATTGTAACCCCCAGCGAAAAGCTTTGCTAATGCTAATCTAGTCTTCTCTCCACCAGAAAGAGTAGAGACCTTCTGTTCTACCATCTCTCCAGTTATTAAGAAGCTACCTAGGAACTTTCTCTTGTCGATTGTTCCCCAATCCAAATGGGACACATTCTCAAGTACAGTCTTTGAATAATCCAAATCCTCATTCTCCTGAGAGTAGTAACCCACCAAAGTATTGTACCCCCATTTGTATGTTCCTCCATCCTGTTTCAATTTACCCGCCAGTATCTTAAGTAGAGTAGTTTTACCAGCACCATTTTTCCCAATTACAGCAAAACGATCATATCTTTGAACATTTAAAGATATATCCTTCAAAACCTCTTTCCCCTTAATATATGCTTTAGAAATATGCTCTACCTCTAATACAAGCTTGTTACTTTGTTTTGGAACTGGGATATTTAATTGCATTCTCTTTCCTTTCACCATCTTCTCTTTCAATTCCTTAACTCCCTCTTTGAGAACTTTTGCCTGTTTAAATCTTCTTGCAGACTTTCTCTTCTCCTTTGTACTTTTTCTACTTGAGAGACCTTGGGCTAATTCAAAAATCTTTTTAGCCTTTTTCTCTTCCTGAAGAAGCTGACTAACCAAAAACTCATCTCTGAGTGCTTTAACCTTCAGGAATTGGTCATAATTGCCCCTGTAGGCCTCAATGCCATGAGTTCTTTCATTAAGATACCATATCTTGCTTATACCCTTGTTCATGAGCCTTAAATCGTGGGATACGACTAAGACTGCTTTTGGATATGAATTTAGATATCTCATTAACCATTCTGCAGAAGGGATATCTAAGAAGTTTGTTGGCTCATCCAGTATTAATAAATCTGCTTTTTCTAAAAGTATCTTAATAATCTCAACCTTAATCTTCTGTCCTCCTGAAAGCTCTATCAGTTTACTGTCACAATCCTTATCTTCCATTTTTAGATTGTTCAGGAATTTCTTAATCTCCCATTCCTCAACCTCTATGTTTTTTTCAATTATTAGATATTCACCAATTGTTAAATCCGTGTAATTATTTATATCCATCTCCTTATGTGTCTCCTGCGCAAGATAGGAGGTAGTACCTTTAAAGGAGATACTTCCTAAATCTGGTTCCTCAATACCTGCAATGATTTTCAGTAATGTGGATTTACCAGCACCATTTACCCCAACAAGTCCAATCTTCTCACAAGAGGCTAACGCTAAGGAGATATCCTTAAGGATTTGTTTGTTCCCCTTATTTAGGGTTATGTTATTTATATTTAGCATGAGCGCTATTATACCAGGAGAAGGCCTCTACAAGGTAACAGCCCACAAACCATGTACATTACAGTATGCTCTTACTGTTATATTCTTTTGCTCTTTTACATCGAACTCAGCATATGGTTTTTCATTTGGAGAAAGATATTTTCTACATACATCACCATTTTCAATACACTCAATCCATTCGATATAGTGCTCATCTATCATTGGATGATCTACGGAACCTATGTTTACTTTCAACATGCCATCTTCAAATTTTGCTACTGGTAAGTGTTTCTCAACTCCTTCCTCAGAGGATTTTTCAACTAGTAATTCCATTGGCTGACCACAACATACCAGAGTTCCATTACCAACATGGGTTAGTTCAACAATATTCCCGCATATTGGACATTTATATACCTGATTGATTTCCATACGAAAATGTATTAAATTTAGCTGTATTAAGTATAACTTGTTAAATAAGAAAACAAAACAATGGAAAACAAATTCCCAAAGAAAGATTTCGGAGGAGCAATCTTTCTCCTTTTTCTAGGTACAATATTTCTCTTAAATACAACAGGTGTTGTAGATTGGGGGATATGGTTACATATACTTAAATTTTGGCCAGTATTTCTAATCCTGTGGGGAATACGATTGGTATTTGAAGGAACAAAGATAACAGAGATTATTATGACAATTGCTACACTTCTGTCATACCTATTAGTTGGTTTACTTGCATACTCCTCATATACAAACCAGCAGGATACTTTCTTAAAATACTTTGTAATCACTCCAAGAACAAATGATACCGAGTTTAACACGGAAGAGACTCTTTCTGTGTTAAAAGATACGTACAAAGATGTTGAGAAAAGAATTTTAGATATTGATATTGCTGCTTCTAAGGCTACAATATCAGATGACAGAGAAACAAACTATCTTGAGGTTGACGGTAATTACAACAAGATGTATGTAGAACCTTCTGTACAAAGTAAGCTTACGGACGGTGAGCTAACGATTCTCTTTGATACTGTATTTCCAAAAAACAGAATGTACTGGGGACAATCAAATATGGATTTTAATCTCTATGTAGGACAACCAACTGTATTAACAGACATAATACTAAAATTAGGGGCAGGAGATACGACACTTACTTTTGACAAATTACTTTTGGATAATATTGCTGCGAAGATAGGGGCTGGACGACTTGCCCTAGATCTTTCTGACCTCTCAATTCCTAAGAATATAGATATTGAGGTAGGCGCTGGAGAAATGATTTTAACAATACCTAAAGGGATAGGGTATGAGATAGATTATGTCCTTGGACTTGGAGAAATAAAAGTAGATGGAGATCAGGTAGCTGTATTTGCAGGAGAAGGAACCTCTTACAAATCTTCGAACTACGACAAGGCTACACAAAAACTAACCATAGATGCTAAAGTAGGGGTTGGTGCTTTTTCAATCGTTACCAAATAATTAAATTTTAATATATTAATATGGAAAAGAATTATACAAAAATAATAATAGGGGTAATCCTAATACTCCTAGGACTTGGGTTTCTTTCAGAGACAACAGGTCTTTTGGGAACATTAGGATTTAGTACCTGGAGATTAATTGACATACTTTGGCCTGCGATTCTTCTCTTCATTGGAACAAAAATGCTAATTGAGAAAAACAATACTGCAGGAATAATTGTTCTTACATTAGGATTAGTCTTCCTTTTAACTAATCTCTTCCATTGGAACTTCTTTGGTGTACTGTGGCCATTAATCTTGATAGCTATTGGTGCGTCTATTTTCCTTAAAAACGACAACGACAATATAAACACAGGGATAAAGAAAGATGATAGAGATGAATTTAAAGATTCAATAATCTTCTGGGGTGTAGATAAGGAACTTGTTGCAAAAGATTTTAAAAATGGAGATATCAATGTGGCTTTTGGTGGATACAAACTAGATATGTCGGAAGCAAAGATATCAAAAGATGGAGCTAAATTGTATGTGAATGCAGCATTTGGAGGAGTAGAGATAATAGCTCCTAACGATTGTAAGGTTGTGTCTAAAGGTTCCGGGATATTTGGGGGATGGGATAACAAGCTTGCACAAAGAGATATTAAGACTCCAGTATTGGAGATAGTTGGTTCTGCAATATTTGGTGGCGTCGAAATTAAAGAGTAAGGGTTTTTTCTTACGCTATGTTTGGATGCCATTCTATGGTAAAATAATGCCTTCTTTATGGAATACTCTCCTGTTAGCAAAGAAAATATAAGAAATGTAGCAATCATTGCACACGTAGATCACGGTAAGACCACCCTTGTTGATGCCTTTATGAAGCAAACTCACCTCTTTAGAGATAATGAGGATGAAATGTCTCAAACAAGGATCTTAGATTCCAGTGATTTAGAGAAAGAGAAAGGTATTACCATTAGTGCAAAGAACATCTCCATTAGATACAAAGGCTATAAGATAAATATAATTGATACACCAGGACATGCAGATTTCGGTGGAGAGGTAGAACGTACATTAAATATGGCAGAGAGTTGCCTTCTTCTTGTAGATGCAAAAGAGGGACCAATGCCACAAACAAAATTCGTACTTAAGAAAGCGCTACAGTTAGGATTAAAACCAATACTTGTAATCAACAAAATAGACAAGAAATTAGCAAATAACAAAAGAACTTTAAGCAAAGTACAAGATCTTTTCTTAGCACTAGCTTCAGATGTTGATCAGTTAGATTTTCCTGTTTACTACGGAATATCTAGGGAGGGAAAAATCTTTAAAGAGATACCAGAGGGAGACCTTACAATCCCAAATAGTACAACTGGAGATGTATCTCCAATTCTTGACGCCATAATTGCAATGCCAGAGCCAAAAGGAGAGCTAGATGCACCATTCCAAATGCAGATCAATTCATTAGAATATGACCAACACCTTGGAAGATACTTAATCGGGAAAATTAGAAGAGGTAAGGTCTCCATTAATGACCCAATTGTTCTCCTAACTAAAGATGAAAAGAAACAGGGTAGGGTAAAAGAGATGTTTGTTAAAGAAGGCCTCTCTTGGATACCCGCTCAAAGTGCAAGCGTTGGAGAGATAGTTGCACTCACAGGTTTAGAATCTACTGCAATTGGGGCCACAATATGTGCCTTAAATCATCCAGAAGCACTTCCAGAGATATCCATAACACCACCATCTGTGAGAATAAAAGTAGAACCAAATACTTCACCTTTCTTAGGTAAAGAGGGAAAGTTTGTAACAGCAAAACAGCTTGGACAAAGATTAGAACAAGAGAAGAATTTAAACATTAGTCTAGACATACAAAGTAGTGGTTCAAACAGCTACTTCATTTCTGGAAGAGGAGAACTTCAGTTAGCTATTCTTGTTGAGCAATTAAGAAGAGAGGGGTTTGAATTGCAATTGAGTAAGCCTGAAGTAATTCTACAAAAGATAGATAATGTCGTTTGTGAACCACTTGAAGAATTAATTATTGATGCTCCTGAGACATACATGAGTACTGTAACACAAGAGATTAGTGACAGAAAAGGGGAGTTAGTAAACATTGAAACCGAAGAGGGTAATACTAGATTTACATACAGAATATTAACAAGAAATATTATTGGTCTACACAGAGTCTTGATGAATGCTACCAAAGGAGAAGCAATCATAAATAGCTTCATCGCAGAGTATGTACCTTACGTAGAACAAGATTCACTTTTCAGAAAGGGAGTCATCATATCCTCCGAAACTGGTACAGCCCTCGCATATGCCCTTACAACTGTTCAAGAAAGAGGAAGACTCTTCATTGCTGGTTCAGTAGAGGTTTATGAAGGAATGATAATTGGAATTAACAATCACGAAAATGACATTGAGGTAAACCCCTGTAAGGCAAGACACAAGACAAATGTAAGAATGTCACATGCAGAGGTTACAGAAATATCTCTAAAGGCTACATTACCACTAACACTAGAATTCGCACTCTCATTTATTAATGATGACGAATTGATAGAAGTAACTCCAAAAAGTATAAGGCTAAGAAAGAAACTTCTCACAGATACAGAAAGGGTATGGGCAAAAAGAAAGAATCTAACTGCCTATGCTAAACAGCAAATGGGAATAGAATAATTCCAAATCTCAATTGGTTATATAAAGAAAAAGGGCTGTTTTACCAGCCCTTTTAGAATTCAAATTTGAAACAGAATTAATTTCTGTCGTCTCTATTGAAGTTTCCGCCATCAAATGATCTTCTCTCACGATTTTCCTCACGTGCCTCAGATACATTCAAAGCTCTACCGTCCAACTCTTTACCATTTAACTCAGCAATTGCTTTCTGAGCTTCCTCTTCAGAGGACATTTTTACAAAACCAAATCCTTTGGATCTGTTCTTGATTCTGTCCTTGATGACTACTGCCTCTTCGACAGTACCAATGGCACTAAAAGTCTCTCTTAACATCTCGTCATCGACGTTCCAGCTAAGATTTCCGATAAATAATTTGTTTCCCATTATTTATTAAAAAATAAAATAAACTCGCTATACCAATACACTTGGGAGAAAAATTACTCAAAGCAGTCTCAACGATCGCTCCAATAGCATGAACATTATATCATAGTTTGTAGTAAAATATATACCTATGAAAAAACCAATATTAATACATACTTGTTGTGCAGACTGTCTTCTCAACACTCTTTTCTGTATTGGACAGACAGAGAACATTACCGTTCTCTTCTACAATCCAAATATACATCCAAGGTCAGAATTTCAAGAGAGAGTAAATGCTGTCAAAGTAATCCTACAGAAATATCCTGCAGTTACTCTTGCAATTCCAGATTACAGACCAAAAGAGTATTTTGAAAGCATTAAAAACGAAAAGATCAGATGTTTCGGATGTTGGACATTAAGATTGAGATATCTGTTTGAATATGCAAAACAGCATGAATTTGAGAAAGTCACATCTACCTTAGTTAGTAGCTCATACCAAAACAGAGGGGAGATACTTACTATTGCACAAGAATTAGAGAAAGAATTCGCAATACAATTTTCTGTACCAAAAGAATGTAAACAAGAAATACACAAAGGCTTTTACAAACAGAATTATTGTGGCTGTTGCTATTCACTTGTTGAACGTATGAATGAAAAACATATGAATTAATTGATATACTTTTGCTTATGAATTATTTTTTAATTACACTGCTAGTCCTTCTTGCTTCTGCATTAGCATTGCTTGTCCTCGCGAAATTCCTCCCTAACAAAGAAAATCCGGATTCCTCCGACGAAGAGGAAGAATAGAAAGATTGTAAGGTTTTTGTAAGATAAAGATTAATAAACTGTCAAGATGTTAACTAAGAAATTCAAATACTCAATTCTTTTTCTTGTATGTGATGCAAATCTTGGGCTTTTAATGCAGAAAAATTTCTTAGACACAGAATTTCTAGTAGATGTTACATACAATCCCGAGATTGGTATAGAAAAAGCTTTAAGTAACAAATATGACTTGTTAATTATGGACTCTCAGAAATCTCCAAAAAAATGTTTTGAAATCTTAGAAAGGATTAGAGTCATTAACCAAAGTATACCTGTCATTATCCTTGGCAAAAAAGACAATGGTGAGAATGAGATAAAAACATATCGTAGTGGAGGAAATCTCTTTCATTACAAGCCCCCGAATTTCCCATTACTCGAAGCAGAGATTAGGCATCTTCTTCTAGATATTTCAAAGAATGCTCTTGTAACGATGCATGATATCCAAATCGATTTGACCAGCAGAATAATTAAAAGATCCGAATGTGAGATTAAATTAACAAAAAATGAATTTAATTTACTCGTCTTATTAATAAAAAACTCCGGGAAAGTAATCTCTAGAGAAAAGATAATCTCAGATATTCTAAACTACAATAAGGATGTGGAATATGCGGCTGTAGACACAATGATTAGCAGAGTAAGAAAAAAGCTCTCTCAACACGGAGAAGAGAAGGTTATAGAGACAGTAGTGAAGATAGGATATAGATTAAATCCTCTTTATACGAAAAGCTGCAAAGTCCGACATTATTAATAATTGTGATATACTTTGGGATATGCCAAAAGCACTAAAAATAATTACAATCAAAGACAAAGACGAAGAAAAATTACTTAGGCAGAAAAGTAACGATGTTTCTGCAGAGGAAATTGGTACTCCCAATTTCAAAGAGTTTTTGGAAGATCTTCTCTATACTGCTCAGCACAGCGAAGAACAGGGTAATGTTCCAGCTGGAGGAATTGCTGCAGTACAGGTTGGAGAACATAAAAGAGTCTTTTTCATCTTGAACTACGATACAAACGAATGGGAAATCTTCATAAATCCTCAGATAGAGATAGAGGAATTCCTAAAAACTACAACCAAAGAAGGATGTCTAAGTGTCCCAGATATTCTTGGTGATGTTACTCGTTACTTGAAAGTGAAAGTAAAATACCAAGATAGTGATGGAGAATGGAAAACAAAAAAATATGAAGGATTAAATGCTGTTAGCATACAACATGAGCTTGACCACTTGGAAGGAGTCCTTTTCATTGATAAAATGGAGAAGTAAATTATTTGACACTGCCAGAAATGTTAAAAAGAATAATAGTAACAACAATATTAACGCTAATCCTTTTTAGTTCTACAGGAGCTTTTGCCCAACAGAGTGTTTCCGATGTAATCGGAACTACAAAAGGAGAGACTGTAGTTACAGAGCTAGATCAAAAAGAAGCTTTAAGAGAGCAATCTTTCACAAATCTTCTTAAACTTAATCTCCCAACCCAAACAAACAATCCAAGTTTAGTACTAACATTTGTCGACCCTTCAGAAGAAAAGAAGGGCGTACAGTTGGAGATAGATTCAAAAAGTTTTGTAAGTATAAAAAGTCCGTACACTCTCCCAGCTCTGTCAATCGGAGACCATATTCTCAAATTCAAATTCGTAGACAATGTAGGAACTACACAGCTTCTAGAGAAGACCTTAATTGTACTACCTAGAGCTCCAATCATAAGTGCACCAACCATTACAAACTCTGCAGTAGAGGTTTATGGCACAGGCCTAGCTAATTCAGACATATTGCTAATTATTTCTTCAGGACTAAATCTTTCCAGTAAACAAGCTACCATTGATGGAGAAGGAAAATGGTCAATACTTTTTGAATCTGGAGAATTAGTAGATGGTACATACTCTCTAACTGGATATGTTCGCAAATATGGTTATGCAAGTGATCCTTCCGAGAGCATTACTTTCATACTCGGAAAAGGAAATACCGTTATTTCTGGCACAGATAGCAATAGCTTCTCCTTTAAGAATGTTAATCTTTCAACACTAGGAGTATTCATCTCCGACAATCCAGATATCATTGCTTTGGTTGCAGGTTTCTTTGTACTAGGATTCTTAGTTTCTTTCCTTCTTTCTTTAATTTTCAGAAATACAAATGAAGATGAGAAGATAAAGACAATAAGAAAAGATGTCGTAAAACCGAAAGTTGAGGGAAAAGAATTAACCTTGAAAGAAAAGCTTCTCGGGAAGAAAGAAGAAAAACCAGTTGAAGAAAAGAACAAAGTAGAAGAACCTCCTAAGGGAATCGAAGAGCCTGTAAAAGAAGAGGAGAAAATAGTTACGAAGATAGATTTCCTAAGAGATTTTAAAAATTTTGACCCTGACAATTCAAAAGGTAAAGAAAGTAATAACCCTCAAAGGAAAATTAAGATATCTCTCACATCAAAAAAGGATTAATTCGTGATAGAATGTAGCACACATGCCAGGATGGTGAAATGGCAGACACGCTACGTTCAGAACGTAGTCCTAGCAATAGGGTGGGGGTTCAACTCCCCCTCTTGGCATATTATTTCCAGTACCAACTCTCAATATTAGCAAACCTCTCATACGAGAAATTCCCTTTGTCCAGATTTATACCTTTCAATTGGTTATTAACAACATATACAAAGTTCGGATGGTATAGAAATACAACAGGAGCATCATCTACCAAATACTTCTGGAAAGATATATACCTTGCTTTCCTCGTACTCACATTTGTGGTTCTTCTTCCATCTTCTAATAAAATATCTACTCTCTCGTAGGAATAACCAGAGAGATTAAGATCTGGGTAACTACTCTTAAGAGAATGCCAGAGATTGTACTGGTCTGGATCAACAGTTGTCTCTACCTCGTAAAGAAGTAGTTCAAAATCTCTTGTAGCAATAATCTCTTGTGTAATTTGTGTGTAATTCAATTTCTCAAGCTTTAAAATAACACCCTCTTTTTCAAGGAGGTTTTTTAGCTCAGTTACTAATCTATCATTACTTGGACTCTCAAAATATGTTAATGTAAAACTCAATATCTCATTATCTTTTGATTCATAATACAAACTACCTTCCTTCTTCTCATATCCAGCACTCTTTAAATACTCCTTTGCTTTAGCAGGATTGTACTCAAGATAATTGGCATCCTTACTGAAAACCCATGAGTCCGAAGAGTAGGGACCCCAGATTGAAACACCTGAGATCTTTGCTCCTTCATACAACTTGTTCTTATCTACCAAGGAAGAGATCCCTTTTCTTAAGTTTTTGTCTTTCAAATTTTCTTTTCTTAAATTAAAGAAAATTAATTTACTCCTATATTTCTCTTCTTTAACATACGTGTCAAAATTAGAATATTCGGAGGAGAAACTTAACGATTCTTGATCCCAGCCATTAATTGCATCTAAAAGCCCTGTCCTAAAAGCTGTATTGAGACTCTTTGTATCTGGATATACTCTCAAAACAATATCTTTAATATTTGGAATATATCTATCATATTCACTATCTGTTAGATATACAGCATTTTGCTCTGTTCTTGTAACCTTGTATTTCCCACTACCTACTGGATATCTAGCAAAAATATTAAACGGCATATCTTCAAGCGTAATACTGCTCAAAACAGACTGTGGTACGATGTAAATAGAGATAGCTTCAAAAAACAGAGGATTCTCTTCTAAGAGTTTAAACCTTACCTCATAATCACCAACCTGCTCAATACTTACTCCCTCAAGTGAAATGCCTACAGAGTCATAGCTATAATCTTTCGAAAGAGAAAGTGCTGTTTTAAATGTAAAAACGACATCTTCCGCAGTTAATTTCTCTCCATTTTGCCAAACGATATCCTGCTTAAGGGTGAAATTGTATTCTAATTTATTGCTTCCAACACTCCATTTCTCTGCAATACCTGGTAAAGGTTTTCCAGAGCTGTCTACATGTATGAACTTATCAAATACTAATGATTGAACAGATTTGTCGAAATAGTTCGCAGAAATAAACAAAGGATTAAAGGAAGATATTGCTCCGACACTACCCTCGGTAAAAGTATCTCTCTCCTCTGAACCATCTAGTATATTTGCAAAAGTAGAAGATTGGAGAAAGAAAACAAATAGAAAACCCAGAACAAGAAAAAGTAATATGTAACTAAAAGGATGAGTGCTCTTGAAAATCTTTGATATCGATTGAGGATAGTTCCAAAAAAAATCTCTAACATCTTTCTTCGCAACAACTTCTTTTATCTCCGAACCTGGAAGCGAAGACAAGGCATCCTTCATTGAAAAAACTTCCTTCTTTTCTTTTTTCTTTTGCATATTTTCTAAGCAGATAATTTCAGTAACAAGAGAGACAGGACTATTAGTACAACAATTAAAGAAATTGTGAAATAGTAGAGAAATTTCTCTAGTCCTCTCTTTGTTCTAAATACCTCACCACCTCCTCCAAACATCTTTCCCAAGCCCTCTGCACGATTCTGTAACAGAATACTCACAACAAGGAGGGAACAGACCACGATTTGCAGGATATATATTAGATTTAGAAGATTATCATTCATAATGGCTATTATACACCATTTTAATCGGCATTATCCAAACTTCTGTATATGCTAGCAAACAGGGAAGTAATAACTGAAAATCCAATAATAGATATCAAAGGAGTAACAATAAAGCTGTTAATCTGTAATGTCCCAATATCTGTTTGATCAAACGTATATGTTTCAATATAAAAATCTGTCATGAATGTTTTTAACAGAAACATAACACCAACAAGAAGAATAGAGGACATTAGAAAGAATGTTGGGAATTTACTCTTGATTGTAAGAAAATGTAATAGTGGAGCACATACCATAAGCGTTAATGTCAGAACAAGTATGGTTGCAAACATATATACACCTCCAGATGGAAAGAGAATCCCTCTTTCAAATATCTGCATTACAACAAAAAGTATTAAGGCATAGATAAAAAACAGACGTAGCGTATTTTTCATATAAAGGCAGTAAATATCTTAACTTTGTATAATATATCACAACCAATCATAGACATGAACTATTTCTTTGAGTATACTTTACCTAATAAAACTGCCATATGTACAACATTGCCAAAACAAAAATAATAGCTACGATTGGCCCATCCTCATGGGATAAATCTGTGCTTACAGAGATGATAAATTCCGGATTAGCGATAGCAAGAATTAACAGTTCCTTCGCTAATGAAGATGAAATTATAAGGGTTGGGAAGTTAGTAAGAGAAATTTCTCCAAGAGTAGCCTTAATGTTAGATACACAGGGTAGCAAGATCAGAGTTGTAAATATTAAGGATGAGATAGAAGTAAAAGAGGAAGCCGTCATCTCCTCAAATAGCAACACAGCTGGCATACAAATTTCATATCCAAATGTTCACTTATACCTCAAGCCAAATGATTTAGTTCTCCTAGATGATGGGAATATTGAATTAACAGTAACAAGGATAGAAGGGGAGAATGTTTTTTGCAGAGTAATACAGGAGGGAAGACTTAAACCAAACAAAACAGTAGCATTGCCCTCCGTAAGATTGGATTTTCCAATTCTTTCAGAAAAAGACAAACAATCAATAACCTGTGCCTTAAATAATGATTATGATTTCCTTTCTGTATCATTTGTTAGAACCAAACAAGATATTGAAGAGATTAGAAAATTCGTAGGACAATCAGATATTAAGATAATTGCAAAGATAGAAAATCAGGAGGGGATTGATAACATAGACGATATACTTTGTGTCTCTGATGGCATCATGATAGCAAGGGGAGATCTTGGAGTAGAAATTGCATATGAGAAACTACCAGTACTTCAGAAACAGTTAATATACAGATGCCGAACAGAAGGAAAACCCGTTATTGTTGCTACACAGATGTTAGAGTCCATGAGGGAGAATATCAGACCAACAAGAGCAGAGGTTTCAGATGTTGCAAATGCAGTCATGGATGGAACTGATGCTGTCATGCTTTCTGCAGAAACTTCAACAGGGAAATATCCAGTTGAATCTGTACAGGCTATACAAAAGATTTCAAAAGAGGCAGAGAGTGTTATGCAAACATCAAAGGTATATGGCGTAACAGATGCTTCAAGAGAGGTAGATGAGCTTTGTAGAAATGCCTGCGATATTTTCAACAATGCAGACATCAAAGGAGTAGTTGTACTTTCGAACATGGGCAAGACATTACCTAGTCTTTCAAGACATAGACCAAATGTACCAGTATGGTCAATTAGCAATAGAATCAAACGAATAAGGCAAGAGAGAATATACTTTGGGGTACAGAGTTACTACATTAAAGAATTTCCAACAGATAGGGATGAGATAATAGAGAGTGCCGTAGATATTGTTTTCTCTCATGGGGAGTTGGATTTAAACGATAAAATTGCTATTATTAGCGGTAGTTCTATAAGACATAATAGTGAAGATGCAACTTTAGAGATTGTAACTGTAAAAGATGTCTTATCTAGATAGCGCGGTGACGTAGCCAAGTTGGTTAAGGCCGCGGTCTGCAAAACCGCTATCACGGGTTCGACTCCCGTCGTCACCTCCATTAAAAAGATTGTAAATATGGTTATTTTAGATTAAAATAACCTAGTTTGTGCCGAGATGGTGGAACTGGCAGACACGCGGGACTTAAAATCCCGTTCTAGAAATAGAGTGAGGGTTCAAGTCCCTCTCCCGGCATATTATTCAGCATCGACAAATTTATCAGGATCTTCATTACCACACTTTGGACACTTCTTACATTCAGAAGCACCCTCATAAACATAGCCACAGACTAAACATTTACACCTAGTCCATACACTCTCTAAGCCCTCACCAATTGGTTCCTTTACTTCATATTCAGAACCAGGTGGTTGAGTAGGAGTATTATTATTCTTTAATATATCCTCCATCTTTTAGTAATTCTAAAATTAATTTAAATGTTTTCTTCTCATCCATATGAGAAGTATTTAAAACAATATCAAAATATCTTCTTGGTTTTGCAGTATCAACTCCATACAACTGCATATACCTCCCTCTATCAAATCTCTCTCTATATGCTAAATCCTTCCTTATTCTAAAATATCTTTTTATTTTTTCTAATGGTTTTTTCATCCCTATCTTGTCAAAGCTTCTTAACACCCTTGTATGCAAGGAAGCAGTAAGCCAAATACTTACTGTCACAGGAATATCTTTTTTCTTTGCTAAAGCACCAAACACCTTTGACTCAATTAAAACATCTTTTGTTTTAGAAACTTTAACAAGATACTCATCTAACTTCTTATCAATCTCCATAACCTTCTTCATATTTCCCTCATTGTATGCACTTTCAATAGATGGAAATCCTAAATCAGAGAGAATATCTCTAAGTATCTCACCAGCATAGACTCTTTTTAGGGAAAATCTGTTTGTTAACATTTGAGATATAGTCGAGGAACCACTCTTACCTGGTCCACCAACTACAAAAAGATAACCTAATTCCTCTGGTCTAACCTTTTTATTCATATCCTAATATAGTATATTAATAATCATATTATGTCTATGAGAAAAGCTTCCAGAAAAACTAGATTGATGAGTGCCTTAGAAGGACACAAACCAGATTTACTTATCCTTGTGTTCGCAATCTTAATGACAATATTCGGTGCTATGATGATATTTGATGCTAGTGTGTACAAAGCAAATACACTCTTCAATGACCAATTCTACTTTCTCAAATCACAAGGAGTATGGATTCTCATCGGTACAATACCAGCAGTATTAATATATTTCTGGGATTACAGAAAATTCTCTAAACTTGCACTTCCATTCCTCATAATTACAATTGTTTTGCTTGTTGCCGTATTAATCTTAGGAGAAGCAACAAACGGTTCAAAGAGATGGTTTG
>CAZOFW010000004.1:0-10839 GCA_964579365.1 uncultured Candidatus Saccharibacteria bacterium | reverse complement strand
CTTGTTGCCGTATTAATCTTAGGAGAAGCAACAAACGGTTCAAAGAGATGGTTTGCAATCGGATCTCTTCCCAAAATACAACCCGCTGAATTTGCAAAGATTGCCATAATTCTTTACCTCTCATCTTGGCTTTCTGCAAGAGAATATAAATACAGTACAATTAAGAAAGCAATGCAGGAGGGGTTTCTAAAAAATCTCTTAACATTTCTCGCAATACTAGGAATAATTGCAATCCTAATTCTCCTGGAACCAGATTTAGGGACAACAATCGTAATCTGCGTTACCGCATTTGCTATGTTCATCATGGCAGGAAATGACAAAGTCCATACATTTGGGTCCTTCGCCACAATATTAATTTTGTTACCAATTGGAGCTTTAGCGGCAATACTGGAACCTTACAGACTTAAAAGAGTACAGACATTTCTTGCCCTAGCATTTACAGGAGAGGTCGCAGACCCCAAAGGTTCTGGATACCAAATGCAACAAATATTAATTGGAATAGGGTCGGGGGGACTTCTCGGAAAAGGATTTGGACAATCAAGGCAGAGATTTGGATATCTGGTAGAGAATACAGCCTTCACTGATTCCATTTTTGCAGTTATCCTTGAAGAACTTGGACTACTCGGGGGTGCGATTATAATTTTTTCCTGGATACTCTTCCTCTGGAGGGGACTTCGTATCTCAATGAATGCTCCTGACAAACAGGGAAAACTCCTTGCTGCCGGTATAACCGTATGGCTTACATCGCAAACCTTACTTAACATTGCAGCCAATGTTGGATTGGTTCCTCTCACAGGAATGCCCATACCATTCTTAACCTATGGTGGTTCAAGTACTATTGTAACCTTAGTGGGTATTGCTATACTATTAAACATTAGTAGATTTGCCAAACTCAATGGACAACAGTAAAGAATTGAAAATGAAGATAGTAGTAACAGGCGGTGGCTCTGGAGGACATCTTTCTGCAGCAGAGGCTATTATTCAAGAAATATCTAACAAATACCAAATTACAAAGAAAAATTTTCTTTACATTGGTGGAGACTTAGGTATGGAAGGAGAAAAGATAGGGAATTCCATAGAACAGAAACGCTTCAGGAATGCACTCTTCAACTGCAAATACATTCGGGCAGGGAAGTTACAAAGATCTTTCTCCTTAAATACAATTAAATTACTGTTAAGAACAATACTGGGATTTGTAGACTCCTACAAAATACTTAAAAGCTTTAGACCAGATATTGTTATTTCCACTGGTGGATTTGTATCTGTACCTGTTTGCTTGGTAGCTAAATATCTCAAGGCAGATATATATCTACATGAACAAACTTCTACCGTTGGGCTTTCAAACAAGATAGTTGGGAAATTTTCAAAAAAGATTTTCCTTGCATACAATTCCTCTGCAAAGTTTTTCAAAAACAAAAAAACAATACACGTTGGGAATTTAGTAAGAGAGGAAGTATTTCAAACCAAAGGAAGTGGGAAAGTAGTTCAGGCGTTAAAGAAGATGCTTGTAAACCAAGAGGAATATCCAATTGTATATATTTCAGGAGGAAGTCTTGGCTCACATATCCTAAACGATACAGTAAGATGTGCACTACATAATCTTTTAAACAAATACCAGGTAATCGTACAAACAGGTGAGAACAAAATATACAACGATTATGACAAACTTGTTAAAGAAAAGATTACCCTTGATGAGCATTTGAGAGACAGATTCTTTCCTGTTAAGTATGTAGAGAGCAATGAAATAGGTTTTTTATATGACAATATTGATTTGTTTGTAGGAAGATCTGGTGCAAACACAGTATATGAAGTAGGGGTATTACAACTTTCTTCTATATTCATACCAATTCCATGGGTTACACATAATGAACAGTATGAGAATGCAAAAGTCCTTCAAGATTTTGGCTTGTCAGTGATTTTACCAGAAGGAGAATTAACTCCTGAGAATTTAGTGCTGAAGATAGATAGATATTTAGAGAAGGAAAGAGATATCAATCACAGTGGACTGAAAAAAGCATTTCCACTGGATGCTGCAAAGAAGATACTTATGGAAATTGATATGTCTTAAAGTCCTAATTTTTTCAAATACTCCGGAATTTTACTCAGTCCTACGCTGTTACTTGCTTTCAGTAGAATTGCAATCTTTCTATCTCCAACTCTTTTCAAATCTTCCGTAAGCATTGTAGATACTTCGTCTGCATTTTCAAGTTTCTTTCCTACTCCAAAGGTACTAAACATATCTCCGACATAGTAAACTTGATTGAATTCATACTTCTTTACCTTCTCCCCCAATTCTTTATGCATTATTTCTGAGACATCACCCAGTTCTTTCATATCTCCCAACACAACAATTCTGTAATACAGATCCTTAGGATACATCGTTGAGAATGTCTCTAAGGACATATCCATAGAAGAGGGATTGGCGTTGTATGCATCGTTTACAAGAGATACATTCTTACCGTATTTCTCAACTTCAAATCTTCCATTATTGGGACTGAAATTTAGAATTCCTCTGATACAATCGTCAATGTTTATACCTAATTTATATCCCGCTATGATTGCGGCCATAGCATCGTATGCGACACCTTCTCCAAAGGCATTAAGATGCACACTGTACCAAGAATTACCAAAACCAAAGTTGAAATCTGTACCAGATTCCTCAACAGATATATCATAGATTTTAAACATCACATCCTCGCTCTTACCATATGTCAGAAGTTCAGATTTGAAAGTATCCTTTAGTTGATTTAATCTCTCATCATCTACATTAATAATTAAAGGCTTACCACTTCTATCAAGATAATCCGCAAGATTCTTCTTCTCCTGATATATCTCATCTATTCCTCCTAATTTTTCCGCATGTACATGTCCAATATTTAGAATTATTCCAATGTCAGGGTCAAAGGTATTTGCATGCCAAGCTATTTCTCCCTTTCTGTCCATGGCACACTCAAGGATTACATAGTCTTCATTTTCGTATCTGCTAAGTAACATTGCATTCCCCCAGACAGTATTGAAATGATCTGCATACAAAACAGAGTTCTTAAAACCAAGAATAGCGGCAAGCATCTGTTTAGTAGTTGTCTTTCCTGTACTACCCGTGATAGCTATAATGGGCGCTGAAATATCTGAGATAGAGTAGTTCACAATCTTTTGTAAACCTTCCTCTATACTGTCTACAATAATAATTGGTTTGGATACACCTTCAATCTTTTGTGAGCTATCCTTCTCACATATGGACATAGAGGCTCCCTTTTCCAAAGCTTCCACAATAAAGTCATGGCCATCGAACCTTTCTCCTTTAATAGGCACATATATCTCATTTTCTAACAAACATCTTGAATCATGGTTAAAACCAACAAAGAAAGCTTCTTCGTCATAATTACGAATTTCAAATTCAGGATACCTTTCCTTTATATCTTTAAGATATATTTTCATAATAACTTCCTAATCTAAATTGTAGAACGCTCTTCTTTATTTTTGTTGTAATTTCTAGCGATATCATTAATAGCGTCTAGCTCTTCAGAGGTCAACTCTCCCTCTTTGAATATATATCGAAGACTTGCAGATTTAATTTCTTCAGTTCCAGTTTTTACAGCAAAAACAGATGGTGTTAAATAAAATCCTTGCGCTCCTGCAAGAACTGCTCTTGGAGCAACAGTATCAACTAATTCCGTACTGGTTGCATTAAAGGCATTTAGTACTTTCTCATGTACTATTGGATATAACTCCACAAACTTACTATTTACTTCTCTAATCTCTTCAACAGTCATATCCTTCTTCTCATATAGATTATCAACATCGGCCCTGTTATCGAAAGCTGGTTCCGTTATCTCATTAGATACTTTTATATCCTCTGGCATAATTTTTTATTATTAATTTATCTATATTATCCATTATACCCAAGAGGATAATTTGTACAACCCCTATCAAAAAGCTTTATCAATAAAAGCTTTTCACTCTTTTATTTCAATAATAATAGTTATCGGTTCCTAAGTAGAGTAGGTATCAAAAATAGGGGTTTTATTTGCTAGAAAGAGAAAGTATATATCCTAGAGAATTATATTTGAGCCTGTAGTGGTTTTTTCTTGACTCATTTGGTAGCCAATGTTACAGTAGTGGCAAGAAGTGGTAAAAAGTGGTGAAAGATGATATATTCAAAACATGCTAATAGGAGAGTACACAACAAAGATAGGCGAAAAGAAAAGAGTATCACTTCCAAAGAAGTTCAGAGATGAACTAGGTGAGGATTTAATTCTTACCAGAGGTTACGAAGAAGCCCTAGTTCTTGTAAACCAAGAAATGTGGAGCAAAGTAGCCGAAGATGTAGTGAATGGCTCTTTTATAAACAAAAATATCCGTGATACCAGTAGATTTTTAGTAGGAGGTGCAAAAGAAATATCCACAGATACACAGGGACGATTTATAATACCTGAATCACTTTTTGACTATGCACAATTAGATAAGGAAATTGTTTTCATTGGCTTAGTTAATTGGATTGAGATATGGGATAAACAAAAATGGGAACAAAGACTTGAATTCTTAAAAAATAACAGCGATCAGATCGCAGAAGAGATAAGTAAGATGAAAGAAACAAAAAATGGATAAAATACACAAACCTGTACTACTAAAAGAATCACTTGAGTCTCTAAATATAGTCCCAGATGGTTTTTACATCGACTGTACACTTGGAGATGGAGGACACAGCTTTGAGATATTCTCTAAACTCTCAGACAAAGGCTTGCTTCTTAGTATTGATCAAGATCAATACGCAATAGACTTTGTAAAAGAGTATTACAAAGAGAATATTAAAGAGAACTGGATAATTAAAAGATCAAACTTTAGAAAAATAGCCGACTTGGTATCAGATATACACCGCAAACCAGATGGAATTCTTTTAGATCTTGGGCTATCTTCTCGCCAATTGGAACTTTCCCATAACAGAGGTTTCAGTTACATCGAAGAGAATGAACCATTAGATATGAGAATGAATCAAGATTTGGGTGTCACAGCAAAAGATCTTCTTAATGTACTTTCAGAAAAACAATTAACAGAGCTGTTTAGAGAGTATGGAGAAGAGAAATTTGCTCACAGGATAGCAAAAGAAATAAAGAAAGCAGAAAATCCACTGGAAACAGTTGGAGATCTCACAAGACTTATCTACAAAGCATCGCCGGCAGATAATTCTAACAAGAACCCTTCTCGCAGGGTCTTTCAGGCCCTGCGGATCGTGGTAAATGATGAATTAGAAAGCCTTACAGAGGCATTAGATAAATCTTTTGAGATCTTACAATTAGAAGGAAGAATATCAGTAATATCCTTCCATTCATTGGAAGATCGTATTGTAAAAAATTTTTTTAACAACAAAGCAAGAAGCGGTGAAGGGGAATTACTTTTCGAAAGTCACATTGCCCCAACCGACGAAGAGAGAAGGGATAATCCTAGATCCGCTTCTGCCAAGTTGAGAACGGTAATTAAAAAGAAATAAAAATGAGAAACCTGTCCACAAAAAATATTCCAGTAATAGTACTACTCGTTTCAGTCTTTTGTTTTGCTGTATCCCAATTGGCTATAAACTCTGTACTAAGCCCAATGGGACTAGAGCTTCAGAGTTTAAACAGTGAAAAGAACTACTTAGTAGAAGAGAATAGATCTATGGAAGAACAGATTGCGAAATCTAATTCCATAATCGTAATACAGAAATTAGCATCAAAGGAATTAAAGATATCTTCAAATAACAGCAAATCTATTGTATACATAGAGAATACAAATATAATTGCTGAAAAATAATGGCTAGCTTACACACTCTGTATTCCTCACAGGGCAAAACTCATAAAAAGGGTAGTAAAGGAAAAAGACTGGACAATATATACCTAATGGGTATTGGTCTCTCTGTATTTGCCTTAATCATCCTTTTTCAAATCTTCCGTTGGCAAATACTTGAAGCCGACAAATTTAAAAGTTTAGCTAACGAACAGTACAAAACGAACCAAATACAAAGTGCACAAAGAGGAGTCATTACCGCTTCAGATGGGACTGTACTTGCAGTAGATCAACCAACATGGAATATATACGCGACTTTAAGCATGGATTCAGTTGAGAGAGCAACCTTTTTTGAAAACAAAGAGAAATTCATAGCCGTAGTATCTTCAACCTTAGGAGTAGAGAGATCCGAGATAGAGACCAAAATCACTGACACATTTGTGTATGCACCACTTAAGAAAAATGTCTCTACCGAGAAAAAGAAAGCCCTTGAAACAGCAAATATATTCGGAGATGGAACAGAAGGATTCGGCTTGTACTTTGAAAGTGAGGAGAAAAGAATATATCCAAATGGGGAGTTAGCAGCTCATGTATTAGGATTCATTGGACAAAACGAATCTGGTGTACAAGTTGGCCAGTATGGTCTTCAAGGTTATTATTTCGGAGATATTGCTGGTAGGGAAGGGTACTCGTATGAAGAAAAAGATTCTACTGGGAATGTTATTTTAACATCAGAGTATGAGCCTATACTTCCGAGAGAGGGTAAAGACTTTAAGCTTACAATCGTCCCCAACATACAAAGTAAGGTAGAAAAGAAACTAGAAGAGGGTGTAAAAAAAACAAGATCAAAAAGTGGTTCTGCCATACTCATGGATCCACAAACAGGAGCAATCATAGCCATGGCAAACTATCCATCATACAATCCCAATGAATACTGGAGAGCTTCAGAGCCATGGATTCTCAAAAACAGAACAGTAGCAGATGTGTATGAATATGGTTCCGTTCAGAAACCAATTACAATTGCAATCGCTCTTGAAAGTGGTGCAATAGATAAAGATTTTAAGTGTACAGATAAAACTGGTTCACTTGACCTTTACAAATTCACAAAGTACGCCGACCTCAAAGGTCGCTTCATATATACTTGGGACAAGAGAGCAGATGGGACACTTGATATTTCTGGAATATTACAGAATTCAAATAACCCTTGTACTGCACAAATTGCACTTAAAACAAACTTCGCAGATTTTTACTCTAAATTAAAAGACTTTGGTATCGGTGAATTCATAGGAGTAGGGTTACAAGAAGAAACAACTAGCTATCTAAGACCATATGAGCAATGGACTAAACTCGACTTAATAACTGCATCCTTCGGACAGGGAATTTCAGCAACTGCTCTACAGGTAATCTCCGCATTGAGTACAATTGCAAATGATGGAGAGAGGATGAGACCATACATAATTTCTGAAATAACAGATAACAAGGAAACCATAACAATTGAACCTAAAGTACTGTCACAACCAATTTCCAAAGACACAGCAAATTTTGTAACTAAAGCTCTACAAAAAGCCGTACAAGAGGGGTTGCTTGGAGGATTAGTCTCTAAAGATCTCAGTAAATATGACATAGCAGCTAAAACAGGAACTGCACAAATTGCAAAAGCAGATTCTGTTGGATATTCAAAATATATTACAAATGCTACAACAGTAGGGTATGCACCAACAAATAATCCTAAGTTAATCTTGCTTGTAAAATTGGAAGAACCAGAGATAAGTGAGTTTGCTACATACACATCCAATCTTGTTTGGAGAGATATTTTCCTATCAATTGTTAATGATATGGAAATACAGAAAAAGAAGTGACATAATGTATTAATTAATTAACTACTCAACATATGATAGAGATACTCAAAGAAGGATTGAATGCAATGTTCATCTCAATTATTGCCTCTTTAATATTTGCCCCAATCATGATCACTATCCTGTACAAATTTAATCAGGTAAGTGGAATTAAGAAATCTAAAATAGGAGGAGGAGATGGAGATAATACACTCTTCATGAGGATAATGAATGTAACAAAAACAAATGGTACTCCAAATATGGGAGGCATTTTAATCTGGATTGTAGTACCAATTCTCTGCTACTTCTTAGTACCTCTAACACCAGTAGTTAAGATTTTCCTTTTAGGATTTTTCCTTTATGGACTTTGGGGATTTGTAGATGTTGTTATTTTTACAAATGGATTTAAAAACAATGCAAAGATGAGAGCCTTCCAGGAAACATTCGAATGGCGATTAGGGAAGCTTGGATTCGCAACTGTTATGAATATTGTAATTATGTTTCTTCTTTACAAAAGTGGGAATTTTGAATCCATATCTTTCTTTAATATCGCGACCATAACGATAACTCCATTATTCGTTATCTTCGCTGGTGGTCTGAGTCAATTGGCAATTTACTCTGCAGAACTTACCGATGGCTTAGATGGATTAATGATTGGGATATTCTCCATCATCAATATGTCCATGATAACCCTTCTTCTTGTACAGGGAAGAAACGAATTTATCCCAATACTTCTAATCCTTCTTGGAGTTCAAGTCATTGATCTTTACTTCAATATACCTCCTGCAAGATTCTGGAATGGCGGACCTGGAGCGATGCCTCTTGGATTTGCCATGTTCTTTGTTGCTCTTGTTACAGACAATCTAATCCCTTACCTCGCTATGTCTTCAATCACTTGGGGGATAATGGCTTCAAGTGCAATCCAGATAATTAGTATGAAGTTTTTCCAAAGAAGAGTCTTCAGAATTGCTCCAATACATCATCACTTCCAAGCAAAAGGATGGCCACAGTACAAAGTAACAATGAGATTTTGGTTATTCACAGCCATCGCGGGAATAGTTGGAATATATCTTGGAATTATCTAATCGCATTCAATAGTACCGAAGTTGCAAGAGCAAGCCTTCTTTTCTTCTACTGACTGAAGAACATCTCCATTACCATACAACTTGTCATTGTAAACACATACACCTAGGTCAAAAATCTTTCCTAAATCATTCTGGAAGTAAAGCTTAAAATCTTCTTTCAAGGATAGGTCCTCTTTCTCTAAAACAAATTTCCCATCAATCTTACAAACCTTGTTGTAGAAAGATGGGTCTCTGTTTGTTAACACCGTAAAGGTTAAATCGTTTTCCTCTAATTTGTAAAAGCCAACCTGGATAGGAACCTCTTGCTCATCTCCACACATAGCCTCTCTCTCAATTACCACAGAAAGAACTCCCGCAGTATAACCAACATCAACAGCTTGCACATAATCTGAGGAAACAGATTCCTTTTCTAAATAGTTTAAGAAACTACTAAAATATTTCAATCCACTTGAAGAGTAATTCTCAAAAGAGATCAAAGTGTCATCACTGTTACACTGAACCTTACCCTCTCTTGAACAGTAACAATCTGATCTTCCATTGTAATTGGGGATTTGCTGTCCAGAGAGATATATCTCCTCATCATAAGCACATGTCCCAAAACCTAAACTCTTTCTCATTGAAATTGAAAGGGCTATAACAGAAGAAACCACCAAGAAAATGGTGATTACCAGAAGCCAATTCTTTTGTTTTAACTTTCCCATAACGATGATATTTTACCATATTACAAGCTTTAAATTACAATTTGGGTATCTTGTAGTAAATGGGGTAGAAATATATGTTAAAATCCATTTATGCACGATTCACACATACATTTGAACCTTTGTCCTCTTCAAGAGAATATTGAACAGGTAATTTCTGACTTCCAAAAAGAGGGTGGAAAATATATTCTTACTCAAAGTACAGACCTTCTGGACTACAAGGAAAATTTAGAGATTGCAAAAAAATATCCGGAAATTGTCCATCTTGCACTAGGATTACATCCCACTGTTTTTGAAGAGTACACAGTACAAAGAAATATATTTAAAGATATACAGAAAAAATCCCTCCAAATGATTGCAGAGTTCGAGAAAATATTTGAGAAAAATATTAAAGATATCTCTGCAGTAGGAGAGACGGGATTAGACTACTACCAATTTAACAATGATCAAACAATGGATGAGAACATTAAGCAGGAATTATGTGAGATGCAAAAGATCTCTTTTACAAAACATATACAGCTAGCACTCAAACACAATTTACCTATGAGTATTCATGCTAGAGAGATGAATGAACATTCAGAGTGCTTGGAAGATATTTTAAGAATAATTGCACAGGAGGGAAAAGGACAATTAAGGGGAAGCTTCCATAGTTATACCGGCAACCTTGACTTCCTCAAAGAAGTTTTAGATATGGGTTTCTACATTGGGTTTAATGGAATAATTACATACAAAAGTGGAGATAATGTTAGAGAAATACTTAAACAGGTTCCTTTAGAGAGAATCCTCTTTGAAACAGACGGACCATTTCTTCCTCCTCAATCTGTAAGGAAAAACAAAAAATTAAGTGAGAAGTATGCACAACCAAAAGATATTAAAGAAATAATAACAACAGCATGTGATGTAAAAGGAGTTAGTTACGAAAAGATGGAGAAAGTCTCCGATGAAAATTATGAGAGATTATTTGTTCTCTAGAATAACAACATACTCTCCATGTGGATTCTTTTTGAAATCATCAGTCTCTATCTCTTTTTTTACCTCTGAGATATTTCCATAGAAAAACATCTCTCGCATCTTAGATATGTCTTTGGCAATTCCAATCTTTTTCTCTCCAAAAACATCCTTAAGAATATCTAGAAGTTTAATTAATCTCTTTGGAGATTCGTAGAAGATAAATGACCCTTCAATATTAATATATTCCTCAAGGAGTTTTTTTCTTCGAATGTCAGACTTGGGAAGGAAACCAAAGAATGTAAATCTGTCTGTAACAAGACCACTAATTGAAAGAGCAGAAGTTAGTGCGCTTGCTCCTGGTATGGAGACTACATCATACTTTCTCTCTCTGAGTTCTCTAATTAATTTGAAACCTGGATCTGAGATTAGTGGAGTACCACAGTCCGAGATTAAAGCTAAGTCCAGTCCCATATCCAATTTCTCAACTATCTTTCCTAGCATTCTTTC
>CAZOFW010000003.1:19475-28438 GCA_964579365.1 uncultured Candidatus Saccharibacteria bacterium | reverse complement strand
TAGAATACCTCCAAGAAAACCAGTTACTGCAGATACACCGTATCCTAGTTTCCTGATAGGTACGAGGATAGATTGGTTAATCTCTCCAACAGCTTCCCTTACAGAAGAGATACTTGCTTGTACATCGTTTACAATTAGATCTACCTGTCTAAGTGTTTTTCCAGCATCCTCCATAATTTTTCTGCTTTCTTCTATAGCTTTCTTACTTTCTAAGAGAACCATAGCTATGTAGAAGAGAACAACACAAATCATGAAAGCAATTGCTCCTATGACTATCATCCAATATATTGGTGGTATTTCGTTCATGGCAGTTTATATTTAATTTATTTTACTATTCCACAACTTCCATTTAATGTTCCTCCCTCATTCCATAGCAGAGATTTACATTTAGTATCTTTTGGTTTGAATGAAGATATTCTTACAAAGTAACCATTGGTTGGACTAATTGGGAAATCAAAACCGTACTGTTGTTCCCCTGTTACTTGTAATCCTTCATACATACCTTTAGATGTAGGCCACCATGTTACATTGTTTGCAGTAACCCCGTCAATTTTGTTCATTGAATCTATGAGTGTTCTAGCTGTATATGCAGTTGTGTATCCATGTATTCCTACTAGGTTCCATCCTCCAGAGAGGTTTACAGGGATAGAAGATTTAAGACTGTATCCTGGAATTGTCATCTCACCACCTTTAGTTGCAAATACTAGGTATCCTTTTCCAGGGAGTATGTTGAAGTCATTTCCACTGCACTTACCACTCTTACATGTGTATCCTTTAGCCCATCTTCCACCTTCGAAGGAGGATATGTATTGTATAGTTACACCCTTCTTAGCAGCTTCATCTATAACTCCCTTAGCAGTTAGTGGTCCTAAATCTATAGATACTGGTATGAAGTTGAGAGATACAAGATTTATACCTTTAACTAGGGTATATGATTGTGCAGAGGCGACTTTTTCGTATGTAATAGCTGCGCTACTGGATTTAAGCATAATGTCTTCATCTGGTTTAGGATTGTCTGGATCTGCAGGCATTTGGAATCCTGCTTTGTCGTTAGTTTCGATGTAGAAGATGTAGTATGTATTTCCACCGGAAGTATTTGTTGTTAATTGGTAATCTCCTAATTGGAAACTATACATACCATATTCTGGAAGATACAGGGTATATCCATCTGAGCCAGAGTTTTGAGCATATGTTTTTGAAACTATACCACCACCATAATTCTCCACAACAATTCCACTACACCCAACTTTAATCTCTTTCTTCCCTCCATCGCAATCTTTACCGTAATCCTGAGACCACTTACCACCTAGAGCCTTACATAAAGATTCTGCTTTAGATTTTTGACTTGTGATAGGTTGAGAATCTGTACATTGCCAAGAATTTACGACACCAATTAATTGCTCCATTTCTGCATTTGCAATAATCTTTAAATCTGGAGCAACATTCAGAAGCAATTTAAGATCAGTCGCCCCCATATTTCCCATGTCAATTCCTACTGCAGCTAAATTTGTGGGATCAGTTTGATCATCCCCAAGAAGTTGATTTTTAATTGATGGGGCAAGTTCCATACAATGTTCTGCTCCTAAATATTTTGGCCCATCGTTACAAGTCAATATACATTTTTGAAGACAACTTCCAACCCCACAATCCGTAGTTCCATATATGGGCTCAAGTGTACATTTTTCCTGAGTCGTTGGTGCTGGTGGGACTGTTGGTGTTGGTGCTGGTGGAACTGTTGGTGTTGGTACGGGTGCTTCACTCGCAGGACAACTTCCAGATAAAGTAGCACCCCAGGTATCAATCACACACATTTGGTGTCCACCAGAAACATTTTGACAATCACCCTTTTTACAATCAGTAGATTCCGGAGGATTGCAAGACCCTGATTGTGGGCCAGACCAATAATGGCCACTTTGACAAATTTTAAAGTTCGAAGTCCCAGGGATGTCTTCACATGTACCAGGATTACATCCACAAAGATTAGTCGGCATGTCACAAGTACCATCCTTTACATATCCTTTTACAACCCAATTGTATGCTGAATATCCTTGCCAGCCAGATGAAGTTCTTACAAACTCTGCACAGCTTTTGAGACAAGATGCTGTATTATAATCACAACCACTCACACTAAAACCTCCAGAACATGCCTCACATGTATAATCCAAAGGACTAGCAGGAATTTGAGCTGGACAAGAATTAATAGCATAAACTTTGCCTATCAACATCTCAAATTTTTTCAAAAAATCACTATTCTCTTCTGTCTCTAAATCATCAACCAAATTCCCCTGCAAATCAATTTCTGTATCAATAGATAAACTCTCCTCAAGTTCAATCCATCTAGCCTCACTTACATTCTCATACTGAGCCACCATAAACATCTTTGCATTACTCAGATCCGTTATCAAATTCCCCTCTGTATCTCTGAAGTTACTCTTGTCAAAAGTCCATCCACCATCAATATTCGTTACAGCAGATATTGTTTGAGAATTAACTCCATTAATAGCTAAATATGCAAATACCAAAGAATCCTTAGACAAAGACTCACTAAGATAACCCTCCTCACTCTTAACACCCGCATACACAGTCCCATAAGCAATATTAGGAGTAGGAACCTCTTCCAGTAATTTACTAGTCTTAAAATTAAAACTATTTGTAACAGCCAAGTCATTCTCACTTAAAGTTTTATCTACACCATCTACACTCCAACTCCATATACCATTACCAACAACAAAGAAATATGTACTACTCTCATTTAAATTCTTAATAGTTACACTATGTGTAAAATATGCGCCCAACTTCTCTACAGGAATATTCTCACAGTCAAAACTACTACCATCTACAGTAAAATTAGCATCCTTAGTATTTTTAGCATTCTCATTAAAAGCAGTTACACACTCACTCTGTGCATTAGCAAAATCCCTGTCATCATATGCTACCTTGCTACCAATTAATCCCAAAGGACCAGGAAGAAATGTCCCCTCATCCTTGTAATACACAACACCCCTTACAGGATTATCTGTTACCCAAGTAATTGTAGCTGCAGAATCCGTGATATTCGTTATCCTAACCCTCTGTGGCTTGTTAATTACAGATTTGTAAACCATTAGACCACCGTAGCCAATTACAGCTATACCAACAATTAAAAGAATAATCTTAGATATTGTTCTCAATACCCTTACAGTTTGAATTCCCATAACGATGATAGACAGATTTAAATATATCTATATATATCAAACAAAATAATGAGGAATATGTCAAATATAGTGATATAATCCTATAGATGAAAAAATATTTCATAAAACACAAATTAACAGTTGGAGATATAACTCACCTATCAGATTCAGACAGTGAGCTAGTAATCTCTAGCAACGAACTAGATATAGAGGACATCCTTGAAGTAGAAACATACGAAAAAATATTCCTAGGACAAATCACAGATATATCTAGTAGCTCCGTAGAAGTTGAGATAATTGAAGAAAAAGGACAAAGAGACACCAAATATGTACCAAGCATAACTATCATACAATCTCTAAGTAACGATTCTAAGTTCAATTACTTCCTAGAAAAGAGCGTAGAAATTGGGATAGAGAAAATAATACCAGTAGAAAGTAAATATTCTCTTAAAGAGAAGAAGAAAGCTCTCAAAGACTACCCACTTTGGAATAAGATAATTAAAGATGCTACAGAACAATCCCGGAACATATTTCCAACCATTATAGAAAGACCACTAACTATTAAAGAACTCTTACAACATCCGCTAGAGCACAACAGCACTAGACTCTGCCTTGCTACTGAGAATGTAGATAGCAAATATATTAAAGATATAGAGATAGATGATAAACCTGTATATATTGCAATCGGTCCAGAAAAGGGTTGGAGTAGCACTGACATTGATATATTTAAGAGATTAAATTTTCAATTCATCAAATTAAAAGGTAATATACTCAGAACTGAAACAACTGGACTAGTTATTGGAAGTATAATTAAATATATAAAAGGTGAAATCTAATGAGAAAACCAACAAGAACAAATTACAGAAAACCAAGAAATTTTGTTAAACAGGATAACAAAGATCGTTTCTTTACCAAGGACGATATCTTCATATCTAGAATCGCAAGTATCCTACTCATTCCTAAAGACAAAGTAGAGAGTCTCTTTTATCAAAGAGCAATTACTACCATTAGGCTCAACCCATTGAAAGGTAATACAGAGGCAACTAAACGCTCTTTGCAAGAGAAAGAGCTTGAGTTACAAGAAATACCATATGTTAAAGATACATACTTTGTTTTAAATATGGACAAATCTGAGATATCCCAAACGGAAGAGTATCAAGATGGAAAGTTCTACATACAAAATCTTTCCAGTATATTAGCTGCTCTGGTCCTTGATCCTAAGCCTGGTGAGAAAGTTCTAGACATGTGTGCTGCTCCAGGAAGTAAGACAACCCATCTTTCAGCATTGATGAACAACAAGGGGATGCTCATTGCCAATGATTCAGACGTTGCTAGAGTTTCTTCTTTAAAGAATGTTTTAGAACAATTCGGAGCTAAGAATGCGAAAGCTACACTAAGTGATGCTACAGACTTTGGACATAAGTATCCCGAATATTTCGACAAAATACTTCTTGATGCACCATGTAGTGGAGAAGGGATGATATATATGAGAGGGGAAAAGCCTCTTAGATTCTGGAGTATCGATAAGATAAAGAGGTGTTCATATATACAAAGAGATCTAATCCTTTCTGCATTTAGAGCATTAAAAACTGGTGGAACAATGGTTTATTCTACATGTACATTAGAACCAGAGGAGAACGAAGGAGTTATTACATTCCTACTCGACCATTTTCCAAATGCACAAGTTGAAGAGACTGGATTACACTATGACAAAGGTATAACGAAATGGAGTGGTAATATTTACAATCCTAAAGTAAGAAAGACCACCAGATTACTACCAAGTAGTAAAATGATGGCCTTCTATATTGCCAAGATCAAAAAGGTTTAGTTCTCTTCTACCTTCTCTTCCTCTTTTACTTCTTCTTTCTTCTTATCAAGACCTTTCATAGAAAGTTTTATCTTTCCCATATTGTCTATTCCAACAACCTTTACTTTGATAATATCTCCTTCATTTATGAACTGTCTTACATCTTTTACAAAATCATCTGACATTTCAGAGACATGAAGTAATCCAGCAATACCTGGTACTAAATCTACAAATCCGCCATATGGCATTATGGATGCAACTTTACCTTCATATATTTGTCCTACGACTGGTTTAAAGTCATACATCTCTATTCTTTTGACTGCCATATCTATGGCTTCCTGTGATGTAGCATAGATATTTACTGTACCATCCTCTTCAATCTCTACCTCAGCACCAGTTGATTCTGAAAGCTCTTTAATATGCTTTCCTCCTGGGCCAATAATCTCTCCAATTTTATCTACAGAAACCTTAACTTGAGCAACCCTTGGTGCAAAGCTAGAAAGTTGTTTTCTCGATTCAGAGATTGTCTCTGCCATCTTCTCAAGAACTTTCATTCTTGCTTCTTTAGACTGTTTGAATGTCTGCTCAACTATCTCCATACTTAGACCATCTGTCTTGGTATCCATCTGTACTGCTGTAATTCCATCTTTAGTTCCTGTAATTTTGAAATCCATATCTCCGTAGAAATCTTCAACACCTTGCATATCTGTAAGTACTTTGAAACTACCATCTTCTGCAGTAACCAAACCACATGCTATTCCACCCACAGCTTTTCTTAGAGGAACACCTGCTGCCATTAAGGCCATGGTAGAACCACAAGCTGAAGCCATAGAACTAGAACCATTCTCACCTTGAATTTCACTCATTACCAAGATTGTGTATGGGAATTCTTTCTCTGAAGGAATAACTGGAAGCAACGCTTTCTCAGCTAACATTCCATGTCCTAGAGCTCTTCTACTTGGCATTAATTTGACTCTATCACACTGACCATATGCAAATGGTAAATCATTGTAGAAATGCATATATCTTTGCTCTCTTTCGCCTTCCATATCATCTACAAGTCTTACATCTCTCAAGCTACCTAATGTAGCAATTGTTAATGTTTGAGTTACACCTCTACTGAATAGTGCAGAACCGTGTGCTCTTGGAAGCAAATCTGCTTCTGCGTACATCTCTCTGATTTCGTCTATTGCTCTTCCATCTACTCTCTTGTTTTCCTCAAGAACAATCTTTCTCAATGCTTTCTTTTGTAAGTAGTCATATGCTTCTGCTAAAACAGATTTGGAATACTTACTCTCAAAGTTTTTGAACAACTCTGCTTTTGTACTCTCATGTAATTTGTCATCTGCTTTAACAAGATTCTCCTTAATCTTCTCTTCTGTTAAGAAATCTTTAACTTCTGTAATTGCTTCCTCTGGAAGTGCATATGAGGGATATTCTTTGTTCTTCTTCTCTAATTTTGAAAGAAATTCCTCCTGTGCTTTCAACCATGGATTCATCAATTCTAAAGATTTTCTCATATTCTCAATTACTTTCTCTTCCTCAACCTCAAAACATGCTGCGTCAATCATGGTAAATACTTTTCCATCTCCAGATACAACATAGTTCATCTTGTCTTCTTCAGAGGTAATATCCATCGCTTTAAGGATATTCTTTCCATCTGCACCAACTCTTACACTTGCGATTGGTCCATTGAAAGGAGCTGTTGAATTCATCAAGGCTACGGAAGATGTATTTAATGCCAAAAGAAGAGGATCATTCTCCCCATCATATGACATTACTGTAATTATGAGATTTATTTCATTCTTGTAATCCTTTGGGAATCTTGGTCTTACTGCTCTATCTATCATTCTTGCCTTAAGTACAGCATCATCACTTGGGAATCTTTCTCTTTTTACAAATCTAGATCCATTTATTTTCCCTGATGCATAGAATTTCTCTATGTACTCTACTGTAAGAGGGAAAAAATCAAATTCTTGTTTTTGAGGAGCACAGTTAACATTTACTGTTATTACTGTATCACCCATTCTCGCTAATATTGAGGACTCAGATCTTAAAGCCAATTTTCCTGTTTCAAAGGAACACTTTCTACCATCTATCTCAAATTCATGTTTTATTTCTTTAAAAAGCATGTATATTAATTAAAAAATTATGTAATACTACAAAAGTATAACTACGGTTATAGTATAAATTGAAAGTTTTTACAAAGAAAGAGGCTATATTTTTAGCTTCTTAGCTAATTCGGTATATCTATCAAGTTCGTTACTCTTAAGATACTCAATCAGTCTTCTTCTCTTACCGACCATTTGAAGTAATCCTTTTCTAGAGTGATTATCTTTCTTATGTCCTTTGAGATGTTCACTCAATTTCTCTATCTGTAAAGATAGCAATGCTATCTGAACTTCAGGTGAACCAGTATCACCCTCGTGGAGGGCATACTTACTCACAACATCTAGTTTTTCTTGTTTTTCTAATGACATACTGGTTAAATATAGAGTATCATTATCTTTTTCTATTTACAATAGAGAATTTCCGAAATCGGAAACAAGGGTCATTGTATAATTTTATAGGTCATCTGTCAAGAAGTACTACTGTCTAACAGTTTTGTAACAATGCACTTCATCTCCCTCTTTTACATCCACATCCTTTTCTAGTTGAATTCCACAATCTGATCCACTCTTAACTTCATTTACAATATCTTTGTTAATTCTTAGAGATTTAATTTTTCCCTCTGCTACTATTTCATCTTTTCTTACAATATCTATTTTCGAATCTCTCTTCATAATTCCTTCATTCACCCTACTACCAAGTACCTTTGTTCCGTTAGTAAGAACAAATATTGTCTTAATGGTAGCACTTCCAATCTCTTCTTCAGTGCTTTCTGGAAGAGACATCATGGTAACTGCTTCTGAAATTTCGTCGATTAATTTGTAGATTATGTCATATGTTCTAACCAAGACCTTGTTCTTCTTCGCCAAGTCTTCTACACCTGCTTCTATGCCAACTTCAAATCCTAAGATTATGGCTTTTGAGATCATTGCTCTTTCAACATCGCTCATGGAGATATTCCCGACACCATCTATCAATATGTTTACACTGTAGCCATCTTCTTCAATCTTTAGAACTGATTTTTTTATTGCTTCTAGGGAACCTTCGGAGGAACTCTTAATAATTACATTTAATTTCTTACTTGGATCTACTTTATTCTCTTCGAAGAAGTTCTCCATTGTAAATTCCTCTTCTTCAGCTAAGTTTGCTTCTTGCTTGTAAAGAGTTTCTAATATTTTTGTATCATTTTTTTCTAATATGAAAATTTCAGTACCAAGCTCTAGGAGATTTGAGACGCCCAAGACCTTTCCTCCACAACCACAATTAAGGATACATACGTTCTCATTCTCTTCCGTTATGATTCCTTTTACTTTCTCAATTTTAAACTCATTATTTACTTTGTATCCAAACCATTCTCCTGGACAGATATGTCCCTGTATCAAGGCTAGGGAAGACATATTTCCTTTTGAACGGTCTTTAACAGATTCCAAAACAAAAGCTCGTCCAACAACTCCAGCTGGTAACTCTCCTCTATCTTGTAATCCATCTACTTCGGAAACTAAGAGAATCAAATCTAACAATTCATCTAGACCTTTTCCTGTTTTTGCAGAGACTTCGATTGTGGGAACATTTCCACCAAGTTCTTCAATTTGAAGACCGTTACTAACAATGTCTCTTTTTACTTTTGCCAAATTGAGATCTGGAAGGTCACATTTATTTATGACAACAATTGGTTTGGCAGAGGATCTATTTATAATATCAATGGATTCTTTTGTTTGAGGTTTAACACCATCATCAGCTGCAACAACTAGAAGAACAATGTCTGCAATACTTCCACCTCTGGATCTCATCAAGTCAAAAGCTTCGTGTCCTGGAGTATCTACAAAGGTTATCTGTTTGTCTCCCTTAGTTTTAATTGTAAACAAAGAAACCTT
>CAZOFW010000003.1:0-19465 GCA_964579365.1 uncultured Candidatus Saccharibacteria bacterium | reverse complement strand
CACCAACTTCACATCCCTGCACGTCTGTTTCTCTAATCTTGTCTAGTATAGAAGTTTTACCATGATCAACATGCCCAAGAATTGTTACAATTGGAACTCTCTCACACTCTTCAATTTTATTTGTAACTTTCTTAGACATACAAACCCTTTCATAATCTTATTCCTTAACTTCTTTTTTAGCTTTTTTCTCTTTTTTTACTTTTTTAACTTTCTCCTTAACTTCCTTCTCTTCTGTTTTTTCTTCTTCAACTTTCTCTCCTTTTTCTTTCTTCACAGGAGCTTTTCCTGAAGAACCGACAATGTCAATCTTGATACCTGTTACTTTCCATGCCAATCTTACATTCTGACCTTCTCTACCGATAGCCAAAGATAGCTGTTCATCATCTACTTTTACAGTAGCGGTATCTTCCTTAATCTTTACATTCTCAATCTTTGCTGGACTTAGTGCATTTGCAACAAATCTCTCTGGTTCCTCGTCCCACTCTATGATATCTATCTTTTCCTCACCTATTTCATTCATAACATTAGCAATACGAATACCTCTTTGACCTACACATGAACCTATTGGGTCTACACCTTCTTGATGGGAAACTACTGCTATTTTACTTCTAGAGCCTGCTTCTCTTGCTACTGCCTTTATTTCTACAACTCCAGATTCTATCTCTGGTACTTCTAATTTGAACAGTTCGATTAAGAAATCTGGATCTGCTCTTGAAACAATCATGTCCCCTTCATCTATACTTTTCAAAAGTACTTTGTACCTATCTCCTAATCTGTAGAATTCATTTGAAATTTGTTCCTCCTGGGGCATAACTGCAGTTGCTTTTCCTATTTCGAATATAACCTGACCTTTTTGCATTCTCTGCATAAGAGCTGTGAAGACCTCTCCAACCTTGTCACTAAACTCACCCAAAACAGCATCTTTCTCAGACTCTCTTATTTTCTGAAGTATAACTTGTTTTGCTGTTTGAGCAGCAATTCTTCCAAGATCCTCAGAAGGCATCTCTATCTGCACAGAATCTCCAGCTTCAACACTTGGAGAAATCATTTCTGCCTCAGATACAGAGATCTCTTTATTATCATCTTTAACCTTCTCTACAACTTCTTTTGTTGCTATGAGTTTAAACTCTCCTGTTTCTCTATCCAATTCAACAGAGAGATTATCTCCTAGTTCTTCCTTTTCATCTTCTGAAAGGGAAAGATCAAAATATTTCTCTTTTTTGTATGCAACAAGAATAGCTGATTCCAAAGCCAAAAATATGTCTTCTTTTTCTATTCCTCTTTCTGCAGATATTTGATTTATTGCAGCAACAAATTCTGATGTCATTGCCATAGTTAAAATATATTAAAATTAATATGCTTGTTTAATAAAAAAGGTGAGAATTTCCATCCCACCTTCTCTTTGTATAACTTTCAGGTTCAGTATAACACATTCCTTAGCCAAAACCAAATCTACAATTTGGATAGTTTATCCCAAAGTTCCTTCTCTTCCCCAGACAATCTTGATGGTATATCTACTACTATTCTAACATAATGGTCACCTCTTTTATTTTCTGAATCTAAAACCACACAACCCTTTTCTTTAATCCTAAATATCGTTCCTGATTGAGTACCTTTAGGAATCTTCAATTTTACCTCTCCTATGATTGTATCTACTAGAATATCTCCACCTAGTACTGCTCTGTGAACAGGAATACTTTCTTCCGAATATATGTCATTTCCTCTTCTTTCGAACTTTTCGGATGGTTCAACTTCTATTTCCACATATAGATCTCCAACGCCATCTCTGCCAACATTTCCACCATTTCCAAACTTCAGAATCATTCCATCATATGCACCTGCAGGAATCTTTATCTTGATACTCTCCTGCTTGGATTTAACTCCACTTCCTCTACAAGATTTACATGGATTCTTAATATCTTTACCAGTACCATGACACCTTGAACACACAGACATAACTGCAATTTGCCCAAGTATTGTTGCCCTTACCTTCCTTTCTTGACCACTTCCACCACATACAGAACACTTCTCTGTCTTTCCGTCTGCGCTACCACTTCCACTACAAGTCTCACACTCAACATCCCTTGTTATCTTAATCTCATACTCACCACCTCTCATTGCTTCATCGAAACGGAGCCTTACTCGGTATCTGATATCTGCACCTTTATCTACTCTAGATTGATTATTAAAGCCTGAGAAATTGAATCCAAAATCATTACCACCAAAAAACGAATTGAAAATGTCACCCATATCAAAAGGGGCACCACCATAATCATAACCATTTGTGGAACCAGGATTAAAACCAGCTGTACCAGCATGACCATATTGATCATATGCAGATCTCTTTGATTCGTCAGAAAGTACTTCATATGCCTCTTGTACTTCTCTAAAATTTTCTTCAGCATCAGAATCCTTGTTTACATCAGGATGATATTTCTTAACCAATTTTCTGTATGCTTTTTTAAGTTCTTCTTGTGTAGCCTTCTTTTCTACCCCAAGAACTTCATAATAATCTCTTTTTTCCATAACCAAAGATTTTAGCAGACAATATAATTATATGCCAGAGATAAGTGACGCATTAAAATAAATCCTTAAATCTGGTAATATCAAATGCTATGACAAACGAATGGAATGTTCCCACAAAGGATGAAAAGAAAACCAAAAATGTTCGACTATGGATATCTGGCATACTGGCCTTTGTTGGTCTAGTAATCATCAGTACTCAAGTAATCCCTCTGACAGGGTCTTTTTTTGATGGATTGATCGAAAGAGTTAGGACAGAATTACAAATGAAACCAGTCCCTGATTCATACAAGCAGTATATTGAAGAACAATTTGCTTACTACGATCCTGGAAAAAGCTACTTTGCTAATCTTGCAGAGCAGATTGGAGATATTGAGATAGCGAGCCAGTATTCATACGATCCAAAATCCGGTTCTCAAAAAGAGATTAAAGTTGACACAGAATACAAAAAAGATATGTCTATATCTATCTCCAGCATCGGAATTAAAGATATCAAAATATCATCAAACGTGGAGAGTAGTGATGAGAAAATTTACAATGCATATTTGAAGTATGGAGTTGCACACTTCAGAGGAACCCCACTCCCAGGAGATGGTGGAAATTCATTCATCTATGGACATAGTGCTGTAGATTCATTCTTCAGAAATCACAAGAACTTACCAGAGACTATATTTTCTCGATTAAACAGTATCGATATTGGACAAGATGTACTAATTACAAAAGAGAAAGAAACTCTTAAGTATGTTGTACGAAGTAAAAAAATAGTTGCTCCTGATGATTTTAGTATATTAATCACACAAAATAACAAAGAAACTGTAACCCTTATGACATGTTGGCCCTTGGGTATAGGAACAAAAAGGTTGGTTGTTGTAGCAGAGAGAGAAATATAGTTTAATTGAGTATATATGGAACTTAAGAATAAAAAATTCATAATAATCATCGCGATTGTACTTTTTTTGCTTTTGGCTGGAGTAGGAACATTTCTTCTTCTCACAAAGATTAAAAATGATAACAATGACAATGTAAAAAATGTAGAGCTAGTTTACTGGGGTTTGTGGGAACCATCTTCTGTAATGCAACCACTCATTGATGAATACGAATCCACACATCAGGGGGTAAATATTCTTTACTCTCAACAAACTTCATCTAATTATGAAAACCGACTCTTTGCAAGGTTACAACAGGCTTCTACATCTACAGAACCAGCTCCAGATATTTTTAGAATACACAATACCTGGGTTCCTAAATACTACACATATCTTTCTCCTCTTCCAGAGAAAACAATGAGTAGAGAAACATATTCCCAGACCTTTTATCCAACTGCACTAAGTGATTTTACTGCTAAAGATGGTAAGTTGTATGCAATTCCTCTTGAGGTCGATGGACTTGTACTCTTTTACAACAAACAGTTACTTGTAAATGCTGGATTCTCAGAACCACCTGCTGACTGGGACTCTCTCATAGATTTAGCACACAAATTAACAAAGAAAGATTCTTCTGGGAAAATAACACAGGCTGGATTAGCAATAGGAACTTCAAGGAATATCCTCCATGCATCTGAGATTTTCTCCTTCCTTCTTCTTCAAGAGGGTGTTGAGCTCATAGATTCAACAAGAACAAATGTTACCTTAAACACAACAAAAGTTGAGAGTGTTCTAAATACATATACTGGATTCGCCACAGGGAAACAGGCAGTATGGTCTTCTGACCTAAGATATGACTTAGAAATGTTCTACTCTGGTAAATTGGGAATGATGATAGCACCATCATGGAGAGCATTTGATGTCATACTTTCATCTCCTACCATTGAGTTTGGAATGGCAACCTTACCTCAACTAGGTGCCAACCAGCAAAAAGTATATTATTCAACCTACTGGGCAGAAGCAGTAAACAAATCGTCTGAGAATGCGGATGTAGCGTGGGATTTCATAAATTTCCTGGCACAGAAAGAAACAATGATGACAAAGTTCTCTAATGAATCTAAAACAAGAGCCTTTGGAGAACCATACTCTCTTGTAGAATTAAACAGCAGTATGTCCGGGAATTCGTACCTAACAGCAATTGCAGAGATGGCTCCATACATGAAGTCCTGGCAAATGGGTGATGAGACTGTTGTAAAAGAAACATTAAATCAATTAATTACTTCAGTTGTTGAAGATGGGCAAGATCCTTCTGCCGCATTAAAAAATGCACAGGATGATATAAATGATCAACTTGCACAAACCAACAAATAACGTCTATTATATATTAATGCAAAGAATAAAAGCCCCAAGAAAATCTACCCAAATATCTGTCATATACCTTACCTTCTTTCTCCTGCTTTCAATACCTTTAGTTGTATATGGTGTTTTAAATGGTAGCTTCGATATACGAAACCGAGCTTTTGACGACTTGGAAGTCAGCGAAGAGAATCCTTGTATAATATCTCTACCAAATGTTAACCCTTACACATTAGAAGTTGGAAGACCAGTAACAATACAAGTGGATGCGAAACTTTCCAATGCCATAATTTCGGAATTAAATATCACAGATTCTTCTGGTAACTCAATATATACTGAGAAATTCGACAACGCTCCTATTGAAATTGCAACTAGTTTCAAATTCACACCTGTAAAATCTGGGATGATAGATCTTTTGGGAATAATTAAGAAAGATGCAGGGGGAAGTGTTGGTTGTAAGATTAGCAGTCCATACGACATACTTGGTCTTAGAGCCCTAGCAAACAATAGTGCTCCTGTGTTCATAACCCAAGCTTCAAGTTCGAAACCATCACAGAATATTAAAACTGGAACTGTTTATGAATACACTCTCTCAGCAGCAGATGAGGATGATGACAGAGTAAACTACTCTTACTCATTTACTCCTGAAGCGAAATGGCTCAAACCAACAATCATAGAAGATGGCTCTTCAGGGAAATTAACAATCAAATTCACTGGTTCTACAAATGTTCCGGGTAGTTATCTAGCAAATGTCTTCATTCATGATGGATACAGTATGCACCTCGCATCTCAATCGTGGGTAATAAATGTAAGCCCTGCCAAAAATGACATCCCTGTTGTAAAAATTACAAGCCCTGTATCTCCAATTACGGTAGTAAAAGGTAAAAATATAACAGTATCTTGGGAAGCTAATGACTTGAATTTCATAACTAAATACCAACTTTACATAACAAAAAATTATACAAATACGAGCAGCTGGGTAGCTATTAACAGCAATATACCTTTCAAGACAAGGACATACAACTTCTCAACCAGTAACTTAGAACCAGGAACTTACAAGGTCATATTAAAAGCTCTAGACAATCAGACACCACAGGTTTCAGGATTAGCAATATCTTCTGAGATAGTCATAACCAAAACAGGACAGACCCCAATTCCTACGAACGACATCCCAATCATTGATGCCCCACAAGTCATCAATATGACTCCATTGAGTACGGATCAAATAACAAATAAGAGAGTAACAGTTAAAGCTTCCTTAATATCCGCAGAAAAAGCAGATATCAACGAAAGTTCAATAATATTCAAATTAGATGGTATCGACAAGACCTCGGAGATAAAGATTAACAAAATATCTTCTCAAGAATATACAATCATCTACCAACCACTTGAAGATTTTGCAGAAGGAATACATAAGGCGGAGGCTTACTTCAAAGATTCTGCTGGACATGATGTAACAAAAGAATGGACATTTACAATTCAAGAGACAATTGACGAACTGAAAGATGAAACAATCAATATCTTTGGTCTTGATATAAGTAAAAGAATCCTCCTCATTGTAGGAATTGGTTTAGTAGTTGTCATATTAGCAATAGTAGCACCCATTATCATCTTCAATGTCTGGAAAGAAGATAAAATGAGAGAGCAAGAAGAACCACACTTAAACGAACCAATACAACCATTCATTAAACAAGAAGAACTTGAATATACTGAACCTCCAGTACAGGTCGAGGAAATAAAAGAGAAAGTTGAAGTACAACCAGAAACAATACCCGTAGTAGAAGAGAAAATCGGAAATTTCGTAGCTCCAGCACCTTTAGTTGAGGAGACACCACCACCTGCAGAGATAGTTCCTCCAGAACCAGATTTAAGCACAGACCTTCCAACAGATGAAAGCATTAAACAGCTTTTTGAACAGGTACAAAAAGCTCAGGAAGAACCACCTACAACAAATAGCTAAATAGAAATGTAATTGATATAATTACCTCTATGAATAATCTTTCCTACAAAGAGATACGAACAAAATACATAGAATTTTTTAAGAAAAACGGACATAAGGAAATTCCAAGTGCAACATTAATACCAGAAAACGATCCTTCTGTTCTTTTTGTTAATGCTGGGATGTTTCCTTTGGTACCATTCCTACAAGGTGAAAAACATCAAAGTGGAGACAAGCTAGTAAATTCGCAAAGGTGCGTAAGAACAATAGATATCGACCAGGTTGGAAACGCATATCACTGCACGACATTTGAAATGCTTGGGAACTGGTCTCTAAATAACTACTTCAAGAAAGAAGCAATAGAATTAACTGTAAAATTCTTTGTAGAAGAACTTGGCTTTGACATTAACAAAATCTCTGCAACAGTATTCAAAGGAGAAGATGGCATACCAAAAGATACGGAATCCATAAATACATGGAAAAATATATTCGCTAAATACAAAGTGGAAGAGAAAATCTCTGAGAACGGTAAAGATGAGAACTGGTGGGAGCTATCAACAGGTGGACCATGTGGACCAGATTCTGAAATATTCTTCGATACAGGAAAAGGTATCGTCGAGATTGGAAATAATGTTTTCATGGAATATCTCAAAGTTGGAAATGAATATAAACCACTTGGAAGACACAATGTCGATTTTGGAGGAGGCCTAGATAGACTAACCGCAATCTGTCAGAATGTCCAGAGTGTCTACGAAACAGATATCTACAAACCAATCATTCAAAAAGTAAAAGAACTAAGCAAAAAAGATATTCTCGAATCACAAAGAATAATTACAGACCACATCAAAGCTGCAACATGGATAATCATGGACGGCATTACACCATCTAAAACCCAGCAAGGATACATACTTAGGAGGTTAATTCGAAGAGCTGTAAGACATGGAAGAAAGTTGGAAATAGATGGATTGTTCACAAGAGAAATTGCAAAAATAGCAATTGAACAGTTCTCCCCCATTTGGAAAGAATTAAAAAACAAAGAAAAATATATCCTGGATACCATAGAAGATGAGGAAACAAAATTCAGTAAAACTCTACAAAATGGTCTAACTGAATTAGACAGATTAATCTCCAGAGAAGAAATAGATGGTAAAAAAGCATTCATGCTCTACGAAACATACGGACTACCAATCGAAGTAATCCAAGAGATCCTAGAAGAAAAGAATCGCAAACCAGTGGATATCGAAGAATTCAACCAAGAAGAAAAATCACATAAAGAACTTTCAAGAACAGCATCCGCAGGACTCTTTAAAGGAGGACTAGCAGACACATCTGAACAATCAACAAAATATCACACTGCAACTCACCTACTCTTAGCTGCACTTAGAAAAGTCTTGGGAACTCATATATATCAAAAAGGAAGCAATATTACCCCAGAGAGACTAAGATTAGATTTCCCAAATGAAGAGAAACTAACAGAGGAACAAATTAAAGAAGTTGAGAACATTGTAAATGAACAGATTGGAAAAAAGCTCTCAATAACTTTTGAAGAAATGAATAAACAGGAAGCTTTGGACTTGGTATCGTTTGCAGCATTTGAAGAAAAATATGGAGACATACTCAAAGTTTACTATGTAGGTTCAAAAGAAACTCCCTTTTCAGTAGAGATATGTAACGGTCCACATGTAAAAAATACATCTGAGTTAGGAGAGTTTAAAATTACAAAACAAGAAAGCATAGGCTCCGGAATTAAAAGAATTAAAGCAATACTACTATGACAGAATACCCCATCTTAGCTATAGATTTTGGTAAAAAACACTTTGGGATAGCAATCTCAGATTCAAAAGGAATCATTGCTTCTCCACTAGAGGTAATCTCAATAACTGAGAAAAGAGGAATCGAATATATTCTCGAACGAATCTCCGACATTTGCACAGAGTACAAGATCAAAACTATTCTCCTTGGAATCCCACAAGTCTTTACTGAAGCCCACTCCAAAACACCAAAGGCAATAATGAAATTTAAAGAGAAATTGGAGAAAATCCTAGACTTACCCATCATATTATACGATGAAAGCTTTTCTACAACTTCAGCTCAAAATATGTTAACATCATCAGGATCAAATACTAAAAGCTCAAGGGGCAAGATAGACAAAGTATCAGCTGCAGTATTTTTACAGGAATTTTTAAATTCTTCTAAAAATTAATCATGATAAAAAGTATAATTAGAATCTTTTTCTTTGCACTAATTACAGTAATAGTTGCTACTGTTGTAATAAAGCTAGACTACGATAAAGCTTTAAAAACTCCAAATAGTGATAGCCAAGAAAAAGTAATAGTCCAAATAGATCAAGGAGCGACAGTAGAACAAATCCTTACCAAGCTTGTTGATCAAGGCCTAATACAAGAAAAATGGTTAACATATGTAAAATTTTATCTGAGACAGAAAGATTTAGCATCAAAATTACAAGCAGGAACATATGAACTACCAAAGAATCTGAGTATTAAGGAAATAATCGAATCTCTCCAAAGTGGTAAAAATCCAGATATCTGGGTAACAATACCAGAAGGTTTGAGAAAGGATGAAATAGCAGATATTCTAAACCGAGAGTTATCTAAAACAGAAACTACAGATTTTTCAAAAGATGAATTCTTGAGACTAACAACAGACAAAGCATTTATCAAAACTCTTGGACTCACAGTAGATATCTCTGATTTAGAGGGCTTCCTCTTCCCAGATAAATATGCCTTCCCTATAACTACAAAAACGAGCGAGACTATTGTTAAAATGGTAAACAATTTTAAAACAAAAGTAGGAACAGGAGATACATACGACCAAATAATCCTCTCCAGCATTATTGAAAGAGAAGGATTTTCTAATAAGGACAGACCGACCATTGCCGGGATATTCATTAAGAGATTAGACGAGGGATGGTTACTTCAAGCCTGCGCCACTCTTCTCTACCCAATTAAAGATTGGAAACATGAGATAACAGAAGCTGACAAACAATCCAACAGCCCATATAACACATACAAGAAATTAGGATTACCACCTACTCCGATATGTAACCCAGGATTAGAATCAATAAATGCTGTAAGAAACTATGTAAAGACAGACTTTTATTACTACATTCATGATGATAACGCTATAGTACATTACGGAAGGACTTTAGACGAGCATAATGCTAATATTAACCAATATTTAAGATAAAATACCTGCCCAAATGACCATAGACATACAGCTAGATGAGAAGAAACCAGCCAAAATAGTTCTTCCTAAACGTTCAGAAAAACAAGATAAACCTCAAACAATAGAAACTAAGAAAAAAAAGAAGTGGCCAATATTCGTAATCCTTGGAATCATTCTTGTTGTGCTTGGTGGACTTGGCTTCTTAGTATACAAAGGATATGAATTTACAAAAAATCTTGGATTTAACTTCAATGCTGGCGATATCATTACCCCACAAAAGGATCCAGAGTTAGCCAAAGATTCCACTGGGAAATATACAAATATTTTAATCGTAGGAGTTGACACAAGAGAAAAAACAGAATTACTTAATACAGATACCATCATCGTTCTTTCATACAATCATGAAAGCAACGATGTCGTAATGGTTTCCTTACCAAGAGATCTTAATGTAGGAATAAATGGTAATACCTGGTTTAACAGGATAAATTCCGTATATGCAAGTGCAGAGAACAAAGCCAAGGGTTCTGGAATGACTGCTCTAAAGAAAACCATAGCAGAGGTTACTGGCATAGAAATACAGTATCATGCAATGGTTAATTTTAAAGCCTTTGTTGACATAGTAGATGCTGTTGGTGGCGTAGATATTAATGTTGAGAACTCCTTTACCGATTACAGATACCCAGATGGATACTCCTACAAAAAAATCTCCTTTACGGCAGGACCACAAACAATGGATGGCCAAACAGCGCTTGAATATGCAAGGTCTAGAAAATCACAAGATAACAACGAAGGTTCAGACTATTCAAGAGCAAAAAGACAACAAAAAGTGATTGTAGCTCTTCAAGAAAAAATCCTAAATACGAGTACACTAACAAATCCTAAGGCAATCATGGAAATTTTTGCTTCCGTAGCTAACAATATCAAAGTATCAGAATTTACAATTGACGACATACAGGCAGGATTGAATGTCGCAAAGGATTTTCAAGAAAATAATGGAAAAACATACTCCTTTGTATTAGATCCTACAGCAGGAAACTACTCTCTCATTCAGGTAAAAATCAAAGCAGATGGTGCATATGGAATTCAACCAAAACTTGGTTTAGGACAATATACTGACATAAAGAAATATGTACAATTATGCCTACTACACCCACAACTTTACACAGAAGAAGCATCCGTGTATGTTTACAATGTCGGACTAGGAGCTCAAGAGGCAAGCAAGAAAGTAGCTGATCTTAAAAAGGCATACCCCTATTTGAAAATTACCTACTCTGGAACAAGATATTCTAACAAAGAAGGCTCTGCTATATATTCCAACACACCAAATACATACCTACGAACAGTTACAGAGTACGCAAAGTTCTTGGGGATTACACAAACAACAAAACCAGATTACATTACAAACAATCTAAACGGTGGGAATGTTACAATCCTACTTGGAAAACCTGTACAATTAAGTAGTGAATAACAAAGTCAATTACAAACTATATCATGGTAATTCTGTATATCTGTCTCTTAGGGCAGTAAAAAATGATATCTCATCAAATACTGAGAAACAGAACCTAATCACCATAGAAGCAGATACCCAAAAAGCTCAACAAATTATTGACTCTATCCAGAATCAAGGATTGTTTGTTTCAAAAAGAGTCTTCCTCATCAAACGTCTCTACAAAAACAAAGAAAAAGAATCTCTCATAGAGAAACTCCTCTCTCTTCTCAATGAACAATTTCCAGATGATATATACTTTTGGGAAGACCAAAAAATCCGCTCAACAACAAAATATCTCAAGTTCTTTAAATCTAATGATTCTGTAGAAGAATATACAGAATTAAATAAAAGAAATTTTCTTTCCTGGTTAGACCAAGAACTTAAAGAGAATAATCTTAAAGCAGATGAAACAACAAAAAGATTACTTGCCCAAAGAACAAACTACGACCCAGAGAGATGTTCAAATGAAATAAAAAAACACAAATTAAATAATAGTGAAGAAATAAAAGAAAGTGACTTAGATATTCTAACTACAGATACTCTAGAAGAAGATATCTGGAAATTAATAGATGCCATAAATACTGAGAAGAAAGAAAGAAGTATTGAAATACTTGAAAAGCTATATTCACAAAATACGGATCCAAACTTCATACTTTCCATGCTTGCAAGAAATCTTAGATTAATAACAATGGCAAAGCATCTTAAGAAACAGAAGAAAAGTTTTGCAGAGATATGTTCAATTATGAAAGTAGCCCCATTCTCTCTCTATCCAATATTAGGAGTTATAGATAGATATGATATGGAGAAAATAAAGCTTCTATATACTAAATTATCTAATCTTGATTACCAAATAAAGAGTGGAAAAATAGATGGTATGTTGGGACTTACATTAATATGTCCGTATCTGTAGTTGGCCCATAGTATTTCCTTTTTGACCGAAAATTGATATAATATAAGCAGTAAATGTAAAAACTGCTCTTTTACAATATTTTCTTAAATGTAGGGAGTAATCGATTGATAATGTAAATTGTCACTCGATAAGCTCCTTGCACTTTCTCCTCTTTGTGATGCTTTGTACTCTTAATTCTCTATTGAGGTTATGGAGCATCACAAAAATTTTGAATAAAAATTAAAAAGGAGAAGAAGATGAAAAAGATTTTGAATTTTCGAAAGTGGATAGGTCTGTTCGCAGCTATTGCTGCATGTTGTTTAATAGGCATCGCATTATATACTGACGGATGGTTCAAAGTGATGCTTTTTATCGCTCCGCAGTTATCCTACGGTTTTACCATGATGTATTCATGGAGAAAAAGTCCAAGGTACACGATTGTTATGACCATTCTTTTACTTGGGATGTCGATGACTCTATCATTCGCAGCTGTCGTAGGTCAGCTTGTTTTTGCAAACATTGCTACCTATTTGGGAATGATCATCCTTGGAGGTAATTTACTATACGCAGTAGAATTTATTAGTGAACACCCCGAGGATAATTTCTTCGAAATCAATTTTCAGAATCAAATATAAGCAAGGAGCACCAGTAGGTGTAATCGTCTTTATGACTTTTACACCTACTGTGTTGCTTTCCCATATATCTAAGAAAATATTGTAAATCTCTTCATTCCGATTGACACTCTCCTTTGATTAAATTAAACTTTAAAGAGGCATAATCCTTAATACATCGTTCTGCCCATAATGGAAGAAGAGATAAAAGTAACAACAAAAAAGAAAACCAGTAAAACAGTTAAAATATTGTTGATAATAACAGGAATTCTTGGCCTTGCTCTAATAGCAGTTGCCATATACTTCTACTCCATAGCAGACACCTCCAAAGATGACGAAATAAAACAAACTACTTGTGGATGTTACTACATAGATCCAAGTGTCGTTTCAGAATGTGGAGATCCAAAGAGAGGATTCCTCTTCGAAACAGTTACAGTTCCAAGTACTCAAACATGTAAAGCTGCATGTTCAACTAGCAAACTCTCTACAAATATTCTCAACAGTACAACAGAACAAGACCTATACCAAATCTGTCAGCTCCCATCAATACAAGATATGAGATGTACAGAAATGATAGTTAAAGATGCCACAGGAAAGATTGTAACTGGAAAGGTATCTGCAAACGATGTCCTTACAATCGAAGCAAAGTTTAACCAGGAATATATTGACTACCAATTCGTCATAAATAACGAAAGCAAAACACCAGACACTACTTCTACAGATAAGCTTTCAATAACAAAAGAAATTGCAAATCTCTCTGGAATAACAACTCTAAATATTTTCGCTACTGGTAAAACATCTACTGGCGAATCAATTAATTCTCCACTCTGTAGAAGGTTAATAGAAGTATCTCAAGATGGAGCGAAGAATGTTTCTGGGATGCAAATTCAAACAAGAACAGTAGATTCCAAATTGAAACTTTCAAAGATAAAGATAAGTGCTAGTAATATAGCAGATAAATCAAAAGTCACTTTAAAATTCTCCTTCAGTAATAACTTCGGGATCCTTTCTATGAAAGAAGGCTTTACAATTGATACTGCAAAGGGAGAGATTGAGATTGTAGAACAAGATCTATACAGTTCTTCCAATTTTACTGAAGCTAAAAATTTCTCCCAGTTAGACAACCACAAAGGAGAATTAACAATAACAGTATCGGTACTTGAAAGTGGCAAATCCCTGGGAACTGCATCCAAAGTGCTCATATTCCCAGATACATCTCCTAGTGCAGAAGATCCCGATGGAAGCACAGATATTGAATCAAGCTTTACGGTTACAAAAACAACTAGTGAACAGTGTGTTGAAAGAGTTGCACCAAATAATTCAACTACATTTACCCTCACATCTACAAACAGAAGCACTACATCACAAGGAGTAACATCCATCAAAGACAAACTACCACTTGGATTCACATACGTCGCAAACTCTTCAAAGATAAATAACGTTGTTGTTACAGATTCTAATTATGTAACCGTTAATACAATTGGAAGTACACAGGAAATAATCTGGACCAAAACTGAGCCTTGGATAGTAAACAGTAATCAGGCTTTAACAATAACCTTCAATGCAATAGCAGGTGGAAGTGCATTAACTGGAGAGAACACAAACGAAGTAATACTAACTCCACAACAGATTCCTAGTGATCCTTCTTCATTAAGAGCAACAGCCAAAATTTTAGTACAGCAAGATTGTGACAATCCAGACGAAGAAGTCCCAGAGGTTCCAGTTGACCCAGTAGATCCAGATGAAAATATCCCACAGACCGGAATCTTTGATTCCATACTCTCAAAGGTCATACTTGGAATACTCACAATTACATTTGGATGGTACATATACAGCAAACCATCTGGAAGAATCTTGGCAGAGAAGCTAATAGAAACACCAGCCTACAAAGGAGCAGAGATGACAACATGGAAAATATTCAAGCCAAGAAAATACTTTGAGGAAAAATTAATCAACAAAATGGCTAAAGCGAATCAGAAGAGAAGATAATAGGAGAACCACTTGAGCCATAGCTTTTCTCACCAGAATTTATCAAAAAATAATAACTCTCTGCACTAAGAATACCCTCTAAAACAACCTCATGATTCATAGATTTTGCTTTGTTTGTTAAATCCACAGCAACCAAGTCTAAAGAATTACTATTATTTCCATACAGAACAAATCCAACACAATCTGCCTTTGTAGACCAACTAATCTTAACTGAATAATCCTTCTCTCCATTCTGCACAAACACATTGTAAGGAACACAATCTCGCCTAATATATCCAACCAAATCCATACTACTTGCCTCTTTAACAAAAAGCATTACAGATGACAAAATAGTCACCACAAATGAAACAACACCTAAAATAATAAACACATTCTTACTCATTCCTTGTTTCTACTAAAATATAGCTCTCTTGTACAGACGAATTATCTCCATCAGACACCCTAATTACAACTCTGTAAGTTCCAGTACTCCCCAAAGGAGCAGTACCATATACTTTAAAACCCGAAATACCCAACCAACTAGGTCCTTCCAATAAGTTAAGGGTAATATACTCTAATTCAGTATCATTATCTGTCACCTTTACCATATATATATATTCCTCTCCCTCATACACAGACATCGGAGCTAGACTAATTATCCTTGGAACAACAAAAAGATCCTGGTTTCCCAACACATCCTTGTTACCATCCTTTTCAGGAGAAAATTTCAAATACGAGAAAATGGCACCTCCTGAAATTAACAGAAATACAAACAAACTTAGAACAATTTTAGACTTTTTACTTCTCTCCATCTAAAAAGTTTAACAACAAAACAAATTGTTTACAAACAAAAGAATAATATATATAATACCTTGATTTACAAGTTTAAATTACATTAAGAACCAATGCCAAATTTAAAGACATCTATTAAAGATTTAAGACAAAATAAGAAAAGAGAAAAGGTAAATGACAGATTTAAGAACAGAATTAAAAAAGCTGTTAAAAAGACAAATACCTTACTAAAAGAGGGCAAAGATGCAGAAGCAAGAACAACATTAGAAAATGTTTACAAAGTTCTTGACAAAGCTGCTAAGAAAAATGTTATAAAGAATAAGAAAGCAGACCGAATTAAGTCTCGTCTTTCTAAAAAATTAAACAAACTGACCCCAAATAATGTCAAAACTGCTAAGAAGAGCGCTTAAAATATCCCTAGTACCTGCAATCTTGATGATTGTTGGTAAGTTTTTAGGTATATTCGCAACAAGTATTCTTTACAATCTTCAGTTCAATATAGACAATGATATCTCTGGGATTTTCTCTGTACAGATATATTTCACAGACCAAGATACAACACTCTTTGTAAATTCAATCTCCAACCTTACGATGGTTCTCTTTCTACTACTCCCAATCGTCTACTTCATAATCAAAACCCTTCTATATGCAGCTGCACATAACAATCCAAAAACAATAATTAAGATGACCAAACTAAATCTCTTAAACTGGATTATAAAAAAAGATACCTCTTTCCTCAAAACATTCATTTGGTGTGCATTCCTATGGCTTGCTACTGCAATTACCATAACTCATAGCATACAAGGAAATACATACACATGGGTAGCTGTAACTACCGGTGTGATTGCTCTTCTGGTAACTCTGTTCACAATCAAGACATTTGAATTAGAAACTGATAAGATATACCCAATAGAGAAAAAATATTTTTAATATGCCCAGCAAACTAAACAGCCCACAATTCAAAAGAGTAACAGGACAGATACTAGAGCCTTTCGCTCTGGGACTTTTGGCACTTCTTTTCATCATTCCAACCCTTACCGTTTTCAACCTGTCCCCAATAACAAAAACTCTTGAGAAACTGGATGTCCTTGGTGTTTCTTCTAAGGAAGAAATTGCATTTACACTTGTAGGGGGAAAACACGAAATAATTAGGAGCGAATATCTCGCCAAAAATGAAGATGGTGACTACACCTACTCCACAACATTAAACAAGAGAGCTTCAGATACCTACTCAAAACCCATTGTAGAAATCAAAAACAATACAGAATTGCAACAAACAATTGTCTTGTACGGACAAACAAAAACACCAACCAGATCAAATATATCTGTAATAATAAATGATCATCCATACAAACTTCAAAGTGATTCAAATGCTACATATCCACAAGAGATAACGATGGACCCAAATACGACCATAATCATGTTCTTGAATGTAGAGAATCTTGCCGGCGTGCAATTCTCCGAAGAATTCGAGATGCACCTCAAGGTTAAAGATACTCTTTAACCATACAAAAATCCCCAGTATTAAGATATAATCCATCTATGTTAGAAAAAATCAGAAATTTCTCAATCATTGCCCATATAGATCATGGGAAATCTACCTTGGCGGACAGAATTCTCGAAGCTACACATACAGACCTCTCACATGAGAAAAGAAAATCTAGAGTTTTAGATAGATTGGACCTAGAACAGGAGAAAGGAATAACCATAAAACTTCAAGCATGCAATATGACATGGAAGGGATACCAACTTAACCTCATAGATACTCCAGGACATGTAGATTTTTCCTACGAAGTATCTCGTTCCCTTGCCGCATGTGAAGCTGCAATACTCCTGGTAGATGCAAGCCAAGGAATACAAGCACAGACAATATCCAACACTAAGAAAGCACTAGACTTAGGTTTGAAATTAATCCCAGTATTAAACAAAGTAGATCTCGATGGCATAGACATTGAACAAAGAGAGAAAGAGATAACAGAACTACTAGGATTTTCTAAAGATGAAATTATTAAGGTATCCGGTAAAACTGGCTTAAATGTTGAGAAACTTCTAGACACTATTGTCGAGAAAGTACCATCCCCTACGGGAGATTCCGACAAACCACTGAAAGCCCTCATCTTTGATTCCTTCTACGATGAACACAGAGGTGTTGTTGTAGCAGTAAGAATTTTTGACGGAAAGATTAAACATATAAATGGTAAACCACTAGAATTAAATATCCTTCAAAGAAAACAAACCTTCAGACCAACGGAGGTTGGAATCTTCTCACCAGATTTAGAAGAAACTGGTGAATTAAACACTGGAGAAGTAGGATACATTGCTACGGGATTGAAAGACATTAGTTACTTTACCGTTGGAGACACAGTCTCTGACAAAGGAGATACACAACCCCTAGACGGATACAAAACTCCTAAACCAAATATATTCGCAACATTCTTTCCAACAGAACCAGAAGAATACGACAATCTAAAAACAGGATTAAACAAACTCGCACTAAATGACGCATCCCTTACCTTCACGGACCAAAGATCCAACCTTCTTGGCTCTGGCTTTAGATGTGGCTTTCTAGGACTCCTACACATGGAAATCGTGCAAGAGAGACTAGAAAGGGAGTATGATGCCAGCCTAATAATTACAGCCCCTACAGTAGAGTACCAAGTCACAACAACAACTGGAGAAGAAATATCTGTACAAACTCCACAAGAACTACCAGACCCATCTGGAATAAAAGAAATAAGAGAACCATGGGTTAGAACAGAAATATTAACCCCATCCAAATACATGGGAGACCTGATGAAACTCTGCCAAGTAAGAAGAGGAGAATATGTAAATACAAAATATCTAACGACAAATACAAGTGAACTTAAAATGCGAGACCAATACATCGCCCTTGAATATGACATACCCCTAGCCTCCCTCATTTCCAATTTCTTCGACCAAATGAAAAACCTAACCAGTGGATACGCATCAATGGAGTATGAATTCATCGACTTCTTCCCTGCAGATATAGTTAAAGTATCAATCATTGTAAACCACGAAGAAATCCCTGCATTAAGCTTCCTAGAAGTAAGAGATGAAGCCCGTCTCAAATCTACAAAACTACTAGCAGAGATGAAAAGAGTAATACCAAGACAACAGTTCCCAATACCTCTACAAGCAGCCATCAATTCAAAAATCATAGCCAGAGAAGATGTAAGTGCATTTAGAAAAGATGTAATCGCAAAACTCTACGGAGGAGATTACTCCAGAAAAAAGAAATTACTCGAAAAACAGAAAAAAGGTAAAGAAAGACTAAAGAGAATTGGAAAAGTAAACATACCACAAGAAGCATTCTTGGCTATACTAAAAACATAATGATTACCAAAATCAAATTAACAAATTACAGAAAGTTTAAAGCTTTAGAGTTAGATATATCGAACAAAACAGTAGTATTACATGGGGATAATGCCAAAGGAAAAAGCACAGTTCTTGAGGCTATACACATCATTACAAATGGGACATCCCCATGGACATCATCAGATGATTACATAAACACAGAACAAGATGAAAACACAAAATTTTCTAGAATAGAAATTGTAGAAGATGAAAAGACCTACTCCTTCATGAAAGACAGCTCTAAAAGAATCTTTAAAATAGATAACCATACGACTACACCTAAGAAATTCTTCGAACAACATGCCTCCTTAATTTTCAACCCAGAACAGATTGAAATACTCATGATCTCCCCATCTAAAAGAAGAGATTTCCTAGATGAGGTTATCTCAAAGATTAATTACGAATACAGTGAGACCCTCGTACAATTCAAAAAAGTATTAAGACAAAGAAATGCATACCTCAAAAAATTGTCTA
>CAZOFW010000002.1:0-40194 GCA_964579365.1 uncultured Candidatus Saccharibacteria bacterium | reverse complement strand
CAGGTACCCAGAGAGTAATGTTGCAGAGAGTTCCTAATTACAATGATGTAACTGTGAATTCCTCTATGACATTTTCTCCATCCGCATGGAATGGTGCAAAGGGTGGAGTGATTTTCTTTAGAGCGAATGGAGCTGTTTCCGTAAGTGGCTCTATTACAACTAGTAGTCTGGGGTATCGAGGAGGTGTAGCGAGAACAAATGATTATGGAAGAGCTGGTGGTGATGGAGGAGAGGCTTTTAGTGGGTTGGGTGGTACGGGGGGAACATCCGCTTTTACCACTGGTGGTAACGGGGCTGCCGGAGGTGGTGCAGGAGTAACGACCGGAGGAGTTCCTGGAGTAGCAGGGAACGGTATTACAGGTGGTGGTGGTGGTACTTATACGGGGGGAACTCCTGGTACAGGTTCTGCAACATCGGGAGGTTCTGGTGGTGGTGGTGGTGCCCACCATGGTGGTGGTGGTGGTGGATATGGTACAGGTTATGCGACAAACGCATCTTCAAACGGAAGCACAAGTCTTGGTGGTAATGGAGGAACTTATGGAGAATCTTCTTTGTCAAAATTGTATTTTGGTTCTGCAGGTGGTGGTGGCGGAAACTGGAATGCTACGGTGGATGGTGGTGGTGCTGGTGCGAACGGGGGGGGGATAATATATGTTGGGGCAACATCCTTAACGGTATCTGGGAGCATTGTTTCCAATGGAGCGACTGGGTCTAATGGTTATACATGTGCATCAGGTAGATATAATGGTGGAGGAGGTGGTGGTGCTGGGGGGTCAATATATTTACAGGCAAATAGTGCAGTCTTAGGCAGTAGTTTAGTAGGAGTAAATGGAGGCTCTGGAGGATCTGGTTGTTCAACTGGAACACTTACATATTATGGTGGTGCAGGTGGTTTAGGCAGAATAGTAGTATCTTACGCATCTTCCTATTCTGGATCTACAGCGAATGCCTCTGTTACCTCTTATACATCTGTAGGTTACAACAGTTATGGTATCTACAATAGCCCAGTCATAGCAACCCGTTCAGCTCAATCATATGACAATCTAAGATGGACAGAATCATTGGATACATATGGAAATATATCAATACAAACAAGAAGTGGAAACTCAACAGATTCTACTGATGGAACATGGGAAGCTTGGAAACCCTCTACGGCGAGTACAAATTACTTAGTACTTCAAAATGCAGATACGCATACTGCGTGGACAGGTACCAATGCTACAGTTGCAGAAGGAGATGTAACTAGGAACATAGATTTCTTTGAAGATGAAGATGAGGGAACTGCTACCAATGTAACTAAGATTACTAGTAGTACCTCTGGGGGATATGCAGAAGCAACAATATCGAGTACAGATCTATCAGGTTACGATTATGCAACAGTTTGGGTAAGAGCATCGCAAACTGGTAATACATTAAGACTAGGTATGGGAGAGAGTGTTGCAACCGAGATATACCAAGATATTACTGTAGATGCTGCTGATACATGGCAGAAAGTGTATTTGGATATTTCGGCGATAGCTAGTGCCAGTAGAGATGGTATTACCAAATTAAGATTAACAAACCAGTCATCGACGAGTAACACGATATATCTAGATAATGTAAAGGCGGAGGAATTACTAACAGATAATGATGGTTCTGTAATTGCAAGTACACCAAACAATTACCTTCAGTATAGAGTAATATTTACTACCACAAATCTAGCTTACTACCCAAGATTAGAAAATATATCCATATCCTACAATACCGGATACAGGGTAGTGGTCCAGGATAACAACAATGTAAGACTATATAACTACTCTGGAGCAACACAGTATCTTAAACTTACAGTTGCACTCTCAGGAGGGGAGAATGCTGGAACATTAGCATATGTCAATCTAGCACCTTCGTCTGCACAGGTAGATAGTGCTAACGATACAAACAGTATTTGGATCAACAAGACGGGGACAGGTGGCAACCTTATTAGAATGCAGGAGAGTGGTAGTGATATGTTTGTAGTAGACTCTGCTGGAAATGCAACCTTTGGAGGAGGTTCCTCTGGCAATGTTACTTTAACGCTAGGAGAAGGCATAGGATATCAGGGTGGAATTAGATACAATGCCACCTCAGATCATTTAGAATTCTATATAGACGGTGGCTGGATGCCATTGGGAGATTACACTAACACAGTTACCCTCTCCGCAGAGTATCCGGGAGCTGTTCTCTCTGCGGACGGGAGTAGTAACAGTGGTGCTATGACTTCGGACAGTGAAGGTACAGCCTCTGACTCAATGAATTACTACGAATGGAGCAGTGCGGAAACATCTCTTAACGATTATGATATACGTGTTAGATTTACTTTACCGGCAGATTTCAACGCTTGGGGTTCTGGCTGGGTGGTGTTTAATTATGCTACTGAAGCTACGGGTACAACAAACAACAAATTAGATTTCTATGTGTATGAAGAGGGTTCTGCAACTGTGGATGGGTCTTCTACAGGTCAAGCTTCCGGCACTGCCGGTGTATGGAATACGGCAACAATCTCAGGTTCTGGTTTAGATGAATGTACTGGTGCTGGTACAACATGTATGTTTGTTATTAAGATGTCCTCTGCTAATGATAGCTATGCAAGAGTAGGAGATATACAGATTATTTATAACAGATCATTGTAATTCAATGAAAAAATCTGCCATAAAAAATAGAATAAAGAGTTTCTATGGTAAACATAAAACAACTATCTTTGTTGTCTTTCTTTCCCTCCAACTCACTATCGGTCTCACTATATATTTCCTCTTTGGTAGGCTTTCTCCCAATGACAGAATATTCGTACCAGAGAAAGATAGCGTTGCGTTTTTAGTAAATCAGAATCCTAAATTCTCTGTAAATTTTGGTACGGTTGAGCAACCAGAAAAGCAAATTGTAAGATTTGAAGCAGATACTTCTAGAAAAAATCCTTTTGAAAGTGAAGAGGGAAACATATTTTCCAAAATAAAGGGACTTTTCCAAAAGAAAGAAAGATACGGAATTGAGATGTCTTTGGTAGGGGTAGATCTTAAGAAGGAAGATTTAGAAAAGTATGGTGAGGAAGTGATTAAGGTTGCAGATGTAATAGGGACTGACAATGTAAAGACCTCTACAGAATTAATAGATGTTGGGAGGGAGATTGGTAACTACAATGATGATGGTCCTGTATCTAAACAGACTGTTTTGAACAAGGGGGTAGCAGATGGTGTAGATTTGGAGTACCAGATACTTACGGGATTGGGTTTAAAGGAGGAGATAATCATAAGGGATTTGGAAGCGTACAAGAATAGTTGTAAGGATAGTGGGTGTAAATTACCTTTGAATGAGTTTGTTTTCGACTTGAATGTAGATGAAGGAGTAGAGATAAAGGAGGGGTGGTTTACGATAGATGGTAAGAGTACAAGTACATATTATTTTGTAGATGGTAAAGGTAGGTATTTAGCACATTTTCTTCCTAACTTTGCAGTAGATAATGTCGGATACAAAACCTCTGATGTTAGTTTGAAGGTAGAGAAGGGAGAGGATGATAACTACAGGGCAAAGGTTACTGTTGATATAGGTTGGTTATTAAGTGGTGAGAGGGTATTTCCTGTAAGAATAGACCCGAGTATTGTACATGATGATACTGCAGATTTTAGTGGGGGGATATTTAACATGGTAGAGAGTGTAACTGGACCGAAGATACAGAAGATTGAAAATACAGAAGCTTTTGATTGTACTGGAGGAACTGTAACGACATCGGGTGAATACAAAATACATACTTTTACAGCAAGTAGTTCATTGGTATGCGTGGGTTCTGGGAATGTTGAAGTACTTGTTGTTGGTGGTGGTGGTGGTGGTGGTAATGCTGGATTAACTGGAAATGGTGGTGGTGGTGCTGGTGGGTTAGTCTATAATGCAAATTTTTCAATCAGTGCAGGATCTTACACCGCAACTGTTGGGAATGGTGGAAGTCCAGCAAGCAATGGTGGTAATTCTAGTTTTTCTACACTTACGGGATATGGAGGTGGTGCTGGTGGAGCTGGTGTAGATGGAACTTCTGGAGGATGTGGAGGAGGAGGTGGTGCTTGGAATACTACCAATTATGGTGCCTCTGGTACACAAGGGTATGGTGGTGGTGACGCTGTTTCTGCCGGTGTAGCATATGCAGGGGGAGGTGGTGGTGGTATGGGAGCAAGAGGTGTGAATGTATGGGATAGTGATTCGTGGCATGGAGGCGCTGGCGGAAATGGTCTTGCATATTCTATAAGTGGAACCTCTAAGTATTATGCTGGTGGAGGTGGTGGTGCATCACGTTCCAGTATTAGTGTATCTGGTGGTCTTGGCGGTGGAGGTAATGGTGGAGGTAATGGTGTTGCTCCAACTGCAGGGACTGCCAACACAGGTGGAGGAGGTGGTGCTGGATATAGTGTTGGTATGTCTGGTGGCTCAGGAATTATTATTGTTAAATATATACCAATCGAAGAGGAGATAATTACTTCTGGAGAATACACTTCTTCATCTCTAGATATGGAATCTAGCATTTCAGAAGCGACTCTTTCTTGGACACCTTCTGGTGTAAATACTGGTAATGGGGAAACACCATATAGTACAACAGATATGATTACAAAATGGGATTTCAACGAGACAAGTGGTACCACAGCAGACAATGAGGGTAGTTGTGGAGCAACATGTGATGGAACATTAACTAATTTCGCATCTACAGGCTCTCAAGATGCTGCTGCAGGTACAGGGTGGACTGCAAATAACAAGAGGTGGGGAGCAGGGGCATTAATGTTTGATGGAAGTGATGATTATGTAAGTATTGGGGACTTATCGGATTTAGAATTATCAAGTGTTTCTCTTAGCGCATGGGTTAAATTAAATAATAAAGCTGGATGGTTAAGGGTTGCGGGGAAGTTTGTTAGCGCTAATTATCAAGGTTATCAAATAGGTATCAATGGAGATGCCGGAGGTACCCCATATTTCCAGTTGGGTAATGGTACATCAAATTCAACTACTGGTTCAGGTGGTATATCAGTATATGATAGCGAGTGGCACTATTTAGTTGGAACTTTTGATGGTACTAATTTGGAGTTTTATATAGATGGTGTGAATGTTGGGTCAAATACTTCTACCGCAATCTCTTATGGTACTGAGGTATTCTATATTGGATCAAACGGCTCCAACACTATTAATGGGATTATAGATTTGGTTTCTCTTTATTCTCGTGTACTTTCGGTAGATGAAATACTCTCGAATTACCAAGCAGGTAACATTGAATTTCAATATAGAGTAAGTACTGATAATAGTACTTGGAGTAGTTGGACGTCATATGGTACTTCTGCAAGTGATCTTGCTTGGGAGAGTTTTGACGATCCATATTTTTATGATAGTGATGCAACTGGGTTGGTTGGATATTGGCCAATGGAAGAAACAAGTGGTACATCAGTGGGCGATGTCGTTGGAAGTAATACAGGAACTGCAACGGGAACAAGAGTGATTGACGGTCTGTATGGTAAAGCTAGAAATCTAAGTGGTACAGGTGAGTATATCTCTATGGCAGATAGTGATACCTTTAATTTCGGGACAAACTCTTTCACTATGAGTATGTGGGTTAAACTAACAAACACAAGTACTGCAGTGGATGGTATGTATGGACAATATACCGATAGTAATAACAGAATCCATTTCGCTATTGATACAACAGTAATTCAATTCTATGCTATTTCGGCTGGAAGTGTAAAGGCTCATTACAATGGTACACATGGGATACCAGCAAATACATGGGCATATCTAACAGTTGTTAGAGATGGGACAAACTTAAAAGTTTATGTAAACGCTACTGAAATTACAATGACTGTTTATACAGCAATTGCCTCTAACGCACTTCCAAATCTTACATCTGCACCAAGATGGGGAACTGCATATCTTAATAGTGCGTGGCAGCCTTTAGATGGAAATATGGATGAGATTAGGCTTTTTAACTCTGCGTTTTCAGCTTCTGATGTCCAAACGAGTTATCTAGCAGGCTTGACGAGATATGATCAGATACATATTAAGGGTGATTCGATTGTTAAGGTAGAGGGGGATAATAGTCGAAGAATTTCTGTTGGAGATGGGAGCATAGATAAAAATACTGTAGCTTTGTGGCATTTAGATGAAAGAGGAGGGACGGGAGCATATTTAAAGGATTCTTCTACCAATGCTTACAATGCAACACCATCTGGTGCGACATATTCAAATAGTGGAAAAGTCGGAGGAGCGAGAACTCTCAATGGGACAAGTAACTATATAGATGCCCCAGATATTGATACTCTTGGATATTTTACATATGAAGCTTGGGTTAAACTTGCAAATATAGGAAAAGCACAATCGATTTTTGACAAGGAGGTGGGTGGTTCACTATGGCCAAGTGTGTACATGACTGTAAATAGTGGAAATACAGTGACGTTTGGTTTCTATAAAACATCAAGTACTGCTCAGGTTGTAACCTCAACAGCTACATTATCTGCTGGTGCCTATTATCACTTAGCGGGAACATACGATGGATCAAATGTTAGGATATACATAAATGGGGTATTAAATAATACTGCCGCTGCTACTGGTACTCCCAATGATATAGCAAATAATCTTACAATTGGGGCTGTAGAATTCTCCACTTCGCCATATTACAGGAATCTTCTTGATGGTACTGTTGATGAGCTTCGCATTTCAAATATCGCCCGCACTGCAAACGAAATTGCAGACTCATATAGACTTGGTAGAGACACATATATTAATAGGGCTGTGAGCACAAGAGACCTCTCTTCATCAACAACCTTGCCAATATATATTGCTAGTGATAGGCCAGGTCCTTATCTTAATGCAACATGGGGAGAAACAACATATTCCAACTATCAACCAGATGCAAATACGATTGGGTTATGGCATTTGGATGAAGCATCTGGCACGGGAGCGTATATATTAGATTCTTCTGGATGGGGTGGTAATGGAACACCAACGGGGACCACATATAGCAGTAGTGGCAAGATAGGTGGGGCTAGAAGTTTTAATGGGACTAGTAGTGACTATATTGCAACGGGAGCTAATTATAATATTGGTGCAAGTCCATTTACTTTTTCTCTTTGGGTAAATCCAGTGAGTCTTGCAAATAGTCCAATCCCAGTAAGCAACGGGGTCTATAACACAGGTGGGGTCTACATTCAATTTAACACCGCAGGACAAGTTACTTTTTACACAAATCAATCCGGAGCTGTACAATATACTACATCTGCGGTAGGAATATTTACGAATAGATGGCAACTTCTAACAATTACTCGAAGCGGAAGCTCTGTCCGTATATATGTAAATGGGCAGGATATTACAGCCTCTGCTGGTACACATGTTAATCCGGCCGCAACAACATCAGTCTTTACCTTGGGAACATACGCAGCTTCCCCTGCCAGCTATCCCCTCAATGGATTGTTAGATGAAGTTCAAGTATCAGGTGTCGCTCGTACTCCAGATGAAATCCGTCAATCATATGAAGTAGGTTTAAGAACACATAGCGTAAATATAGATTTTGGTGCATCACTGGTAAGTGGTAACCTAATAACGGGTTCTGGGGATACATCATTTAGTATAGATGCAACTGTATATGGTTTAGCTGAGTTAGGGAGCGGAATATACAAAGATGAGAAGATTATTGTAAAAGAAAATTACGATGGTACGGAATATCTGGCACAGGGTACTGTATCCGCAATAACTGCAAGCACAGGCGCTGTCACAGTCTCCTCGTGGGACAGTGGTTCTACATTCCCAAGTGCGGGATATACTGTAAATGCAGATGTATTTAAATGGCAAAAAGAATATATACCAATTAAGAATAGGACTGTGAGCACACATGTTAATGCTGTTAATCTTTTGACATTTAGAATTACAAACGGGACAGAGGGAAGAAATATCTGGATAGATGACCTTAGATCAACCTCTGGTTACCTTTCAGCATATACCGGTGAAGAACTAACCTTTCCATCAAGCGGACGATACTTCCAGTACAAAACCATATTTAACACTTGGGATACCGATGTAACTCCATATATATCTCAAGTACAATTGGATTATGGAGTGGATGGTCCTACGATGGACCAGGTTATGAGGCATGGGAAGTGGTTTAACAGTAATGGTGCAAAACAACCTTTCTGGTGGGTTAATACTCCGTAATTTGCATCAGAATATATAAATATAGTATCCTGTAATATGCCAGGACTTAAAGATGGATTAAAAGATAATAAAAAAATATTGCTACTCTCGGTAGGACTACTTGTTGCCTCCATAGTAGGGCTTTCCTTTATGAAAGGTTCTACCATTAATACAAATAATTTAATCAATACAGATACAATGCAATTTACCAAACCAGAAAGTGTTTTAGAGAAGGGAATAGATTACAAAGTAGTTCTTAAAACATCGGTAGGAGATATAACTATTGATCTTTTCGAAAACGAAACACCAGATACAGTAAACAGCTTCCTCTTTTTAATAGGACAAAGATACTATGAGGGAGTTACCTTCCACAGAGTAATTAAAAATTTCGTTATACAAACAGGAGATCCAACAGGGACGGGTAGTGGAGGCCCTGGATATACCATAGATGACGAGATAACAAGTAGGAAATACAAACCATATACACTTGGAATGGCCAATGCAGGACCAGATACAAATGGTTCTCAATTCTTCATAACTAGTGGAAATATTCCACAGAGTGCTATGTCGAACCTAGATGGAAATTACACCATCTTTGGAGAGGTTGTAGAGGGCTTTGCAGTCGTTGATTCTATCGAGAGGGTAACTACTGACTCCAACGATAAACCGGCCAATAATGTCACTGTAGAGTCAATCCAGATACTGGAGAATTAATCATTTTTTAATCTCTGTGAGATATATTCTTCTGTATGAACAGAAGATATATTTATGTATCCATTGCGTGCCTTCTTTTGGGATTTTTTGTTGGTGCACTTACTGTTTATTACCTAGTACCAAAGCTAGGCAAGATAGGGAATAACCTTAAAGAACAGAGTGTATATGTAGTAGAAAATAAATGTAAGCCTGTAGTCGAAGAGAAGAAAGAATGCCCAATTAGGGTAGATGTATCTGGTGCTGTTGCTAGGCCAAATGTCTACTGCTTTGACGAAGGCTCCATAGTTATAGATGCTCTAAATATCTCTGGTGGCCTTAAGAAAGGTTATGCAGGGGAGTATCTATCTAGAAAGATTAATCTTGCACTTCCACTTAGAAATAATCAGAAGATATATATCCCCTTTGAAAAAGATGTAGATTGCAAACTACAGGAATTTGCAGTTACGGCTAAAGATATAGAAGATAATCTCAATAATACTATCGGAAATAATGATACAGAAAATAACTCAACTACATGTATAAACATCAACACAGCAAGCAAAGAGGAACTAACAACACTAAGCGGAGTGGGAGATTCTACTGCGCAGAAGATAATAACCGGAAGACCATACGCACAGGTAGACGATCTTCTAAATGTGAGTGGAATTGGACAGGCTACCCTGGACAAATTTAAGGACAAAATATGTATTTAGAATGTTTCACTCTCCCAAAGTTTTTGCTCAGAGGTTTGTAAGTTTGGTTGTTTATGTTTGGGATTTCAAAATCATCTTGGTCTCTGTTTTACATGTCATATATATTTCAGTTGGAATAGTCCTTCTGAGAAACAGTACGAGTGTGCCAACTATCGGATTGTTCTACGCGGTTGCGTCTATACTCCTATGCCTTGTGATGTATGGCTGTATAGCCAAAAGAGAAAGAGACAACAATTTTATGGGTAGGGATATGAGGGACCTTAGAGAGAGGAGGAGGGTAGGTATGAGTATATTTCTTCTTGTCTTTGCTATAGCCACTTTTAGCCTGGTGCGATCCAGCGCTATTGTAGGCAAGGAAGAAATTGTTTCAAATTCAGCAACGAGTTTCACTTCGGGTTACACAGAATTTGAGGGTTATGTTCTTTCTGAACCAGCCCAAAAGCACAGTTACCAGAATCTCACAGTGCACCCTCTACGGGATAGTGATATTTCAGGAGATATTTTAGTCAAAGTTGAAAGATTTGAAAAATTTCAAGTAGGGGATGAGTGTAAATTTTCTGGCAATTTAGTCGAACCAAAAAATTCCGAAAATTTTGATTACAAAAAATTTCTAAAAAACAAAAATATTTATTTTTTAATGGAGTACCCCAAAGTCGAGTGTGAGGATTTTAAGAGTAGTTATATTTTGCGAAGATCTCTTGTCGATTTGAAACAAAAAATTATAGAAAAAGTGGAGAAATATATAAATGAGCCACTGTCCTCCTTGTTTGTGGGCATATTAATGGGTGAGAACAGGCTTTTTAGCAAAACCTTCGATTCTTATGTTCGTATTGCAGGTATAAGTCACATAGTTGCTGCCTCTGGATACAATGTAACTATCTTGCTTATAGTGCTGAACTCGTCTTTGAAATTTCTGCCGAAGAATGTGAGAATTGTAATATCTGTAGTCTTAATTTGGTGTTTCTGTCTACTTTCCGGTGTGTCCGCATCGATAGTCAGGGCCTGTATAATGGCAAGTGTATCTTTAATTGGTCTGCTTTTTGGCCGGAGAGGGGAAATCCATACGATCTTTTTTCTCTGTATCTTTATTTTTGTACTATTTAATCCAAAGATTGTTTTTGATGTGGGATTTCAACTATCTTGCTGTGCTACAGGTGGTCTTATATATCTTCTTCCATCGATCACTAATGCTTTAAAGATTGGTTCCAAGGAGGGATTTTTCGTTAATACTGTGCTAACTACTATCAGCTGTACAATTGCTACTCTTCCAATATCAATATCTACATTCCAGACCTTTTCAATGTGGGCTGTTTTGGCCAATACTTTGGTATTGCCTGTTATTGAATCAACTATGTTGTTTGGAGCACTAGGACTTGTTTTATCCAGCAATTTCTTAATGTTGGTTGTGGATCTGCAGCTAAAGTATGTTGAAGCAGTGGTGCAGTTAATCGGGAAGAGTGGTTTTGGTTATTGGAATCTAACTGATGGAAGGTGGACATCAATATTTTTGGTGATAATTATTGTATTATTTTGTATATATTACTATCCTGTAGGAGATGAAAATTCTAACTACTATCTTAAGGTTTTTTCTTAAAAATTGGTTAGTGATTTTGTTTGTCGTAATTGCGGCTTTTGTGCAGAGTAGAGGGAATAGCCATGGGCCTGTAGTTGCGTTCCTTGATGTAGGGCAGGGGGATGCAACTCTAATACAGCAAGAGGGGTTTCAAATCCTAGTAGATGGAGGACCAGACGATGCAGTGTTGTTCCAACTTCCAAAGTATATGCCGGTATATGACAGGACAATCGAGGTTGTCGTGCTCACGCATGCCCACGATGATCATCTGAAAGGGTTGCTGATGGTTTTGGAGAATTATAATGTAGATAGTATCTGGTATTCTCCGTCGTGCACAGATACTCCCTCATATGTCTTCTTAGCTGAAAAATACGCTGACAAACTGGTTAAAGTTGATTCTTCGACTAAGCTTCAGTATGGGAATATCTCTGTATCTGTAGCGTATCCTGTAGAGGCTAAGTGTGAGAAAAATATTAACAATGAATCTGTTATTTTGGATGTAGAAGTTAATGGAAAACGATTCCTTTTGACTGGAGACGCTGAGAAGGAAGTTGAGGAGGAGATTTCTGGTGATATCGTTGATGTAGATATACTCAAGGCAGGACACCACTGCTCAAGGACAGCATCTTCGGAGATGTTTCTCAATTCTGTCAAACCAGAGATTGCCATCTGTTCCGTTGGTGAAGGGAATAAATTCGGTCATCCCCATGATGAAACAGTTGAAATGTTCAAAAAGCTTAATGTGCAATATTTAATAACATATGAGCAAGGGAATATTGTATTTGAATTGTAATAATTGTGATAGAATTAATACATTAATAGCTCTTTTGTACCTGTAGCTCAATTGGATAGAGCATTGGCTTGCGGAGCCAACGGTTGTCGGTTCGATTCCGGCCAGGTACGTATATTTGAAGTGCACTCGTGGCTCAACTGGATAGAGCATCGGTCTTCGGAACCGACGGTTGGGGGTTCGAATCCCTCCGAGTGCGCATTATGTTAGAATAAAGAATATGGATATTAAGAAGAAGATTGAAGTAATGATTGCCAGCTCTCTTAAAGAGATGGGTGTTGAGTATGATGTAATAGAGGTGGAAGAACCAAGGATTGAAGGAAATGGTGACTTCTCAAGCAATATTGCAATGAGGCTTTCTTCTGCTTTGAAAAGAAACCCTTTAGATATTGCAAATGATATTGTTTCCAAGATCTCCGAAGATGTGGATATTGAGAAGATAGAGGCGGTAAAGCCTGGATTTATCAATTTCTTTGTATCAAGCCAGCATTTACTTAAGGAGTTAAGTAAGGTAAAGAGTGGGGAATTTTCTAAGATTGGTGGCAAAGAGGATAAGAAGATTGTTATCGAGTACACAGACGCAAATCCATTCAAAATACTACATATTGGTCATCTATATACCAATGTCGTAGGAGAATCCTTTGCTAGGCTTTCAGAGGCCCTAGGTGCTACGGTTAAGAGGGCTAACTACCAAGGGGATGTAGGTCTTCATGTTGCCAAGACTTTGTGGGGAATTATTAAAAAAATGAGTGAGGAGGGGAGATCATTTGAAGATATTGAGAAAAAGAGTTTAGTGGATAGGGTAAAGTACTTGGGCGACGCGTATATGCTTGGTTTCCAGTATTACGATGATGAGAAGGATGAGGACGCAATTAAGGAGATAGATGCTATTAATTACTATATATTCTCAATGTTTGTATCTCAATTAGAGAAGAAAGAAGCTCCACAGTACGAGGGAATTGATCTAAAAGATATATACCAGAAGGGTAGATTGTGGTGTTTAGATTACTTTGAAACGATATATGACCGAGTAGGTACCTCTTTTGACTACTACTTCTTCGAAAGTGAAGTCGGGGAGAGTGGTTTGAAGGTAGTTCTAGATAATGTAGGGAGTGTGTTTAAGGAAGATGATGGTGCAATTATATATGAAGGAGACAAAGAAAAGGGCTTGCATACAAGGGTTTTCGTAAATAAATATGGAATTCCAACATATGAAGCGAAAGATTTAGGTTTGGCAATAAAGAAAGATGAGCTAGTAGATTACGATGAGTCAATAATCATTACTGGTAACGAACAAGCAGGTTATTTCAAGGTATTGTTTGATGCTTTAGGCAAGGTTAGAAAAGATCTCGCAGGAAAGACAAGGCATATATCTCATGGTATGGTCAGGCTTCCTGGTGCAGAGAAAATGTCTAGTAGAAAAGGAAAAATCATAGAGGCCCAGTGGTTGCTAGATGAAACAAAAAAGAGAGTTCTGGCTGTAATGGAGGAAAATGGTAAGGGTGAGAAGGACGAGACTGCTGAAAAGATATCTCAAGCCGCTATAAAGTACGCTTTTCTTAAAGTAGGGGTAGGTAAGGATGTTGTCTTTGATTTCGAAAAGAGTATTAGTTTCGATGGCGATACTGGTCCATATCTTCTCTACGTTTATGCAAGGGGTAATTCCATATTGAAGGATTCTGGTTGCAAGGATTTGGGAAGTCTATGCTTGGGTAGCTGTTTGGCAAACCCTTACACAAAGGAGTTACTTGCGCATATTGGCAAGTATGGGGGCGTTGTGCTTAACTCGGGTATGAGTTATTCTCCATCAATACTTTGCCAATATCTGTTCGATTTAGGACAGAAATTTAACAACTTCTACCAGAATGTTCGGGTACTTGATGCTCAGGATGATGACAAAGTATTTCTCTTAAGTGTAGTAGAGGCTACCATGATTACAATGAAAGATGGTTTAAATCTCTTAGGTATAGAGGTTGTGGAGCAGATGTAGTTAATTTTATATATTACGAATATGTTAGGAGAATTTTTAAAAAAGAAATGGGTTATTGTTGTTGCACTACTGTATTTAATACTGCCAATAGATCTAATAGCTGACGCTATACCTTTATTGGGAAATGTAGATGATGCAGTTGTATTGCTAGCTGGGCTTGTAAAACAGTATGTGGATTTCCAAAAAGAGAATAAGAAGGAAGTAAAATAACGGGGTGTAGCTCAGATGGCTAGAGCGCTACGTTCGGGACGTAGAGGTCGCTCGTTCAAGTCGAGTCACCCCGATGTATTATAAAATTAGGATTTAATGAATGGAAAAGGAAAGCAAAAAACTTCCGTATTATGAAATATCTGGTGGATATAAGGAGATAGGGGAATTCATTGGCACTACATTCAGAAAACAAATCCAAGAAAGTGTGAGGAAAAGAAAACTAGAGATTGATCGCTATGATACATATCTTGAAAAATCAAATGCCTGTTTGTCCATTACCCGTGAGTATTTTCCCAATTTAATAGACGAGTCTGAAGCGATTGCTAATTCAGCAGAGGTACCTTTGATTGATTACTTCTTCATCAATAATCGTGAGGCATATGATCCTTTTGAAGAGTCCGATAGGCAAGATATGGTAAACCAAGATCATTGTACGGTTGTTGTTGGATTTAACAATGGATTCCCGATCATTGGTCACAATGAAGATTGGTCTATCGATGTTATCGATGAATTATATATATTGAAAGTTAAAATGAAAGAGAGGTCTTTCATTGGTTTGAACTACAATGTTGGAGTTCCAGGTCTTTCTGCTTCTATGAATTCATTCGGATTAGTCCAGTGTATTAATGATTTACATCAGGCAAACGGAATAGGAGTGCCAAAGAATTATATAGCGAGAGCAATTTTAGAAGCAAAATCATTAACTGAAGCGGAGGAAATAATCGAATCTGTGCCAAGGGCATCTGGTTTTAATCATGTATTGGTACAAGGAGAGAATGTCCGAAACATCGAGATAGCAGGAGATAGGGTTGGTATTGAAAATTCATTAGGCAAACCGTACATTCATACAAACCACTATCTTACTCCAGAATTAAAGGAGTATGAAGATTTCCATACAAAAAGTTCCGAAAGAAGATATGAAAGAGCAAGGGAGCTTGTTAAAGAGAAGATGGGTTTTAATGATGTAAGAGGCATACTTTCTGATAGACAAGACAGTGAATATCCTATATGTAGGGAAAAAGAGACAATTGGCTCTGCCATCTTTCTTCCAAATGAATCAAAAGCTTTTTTCTGCTATGGCCTTCCCTCGGAAAATAGTTTTGTTGAATATTCACTATAGAGCTATTGTTTTGAAGCCAACTGTCCACAAGCAGCAAGAATATCATTACCATGGGAATATCTAAGTGTATTGTTAATATCTCTTGAATTAAGAATAGTTTGAAAATCCTCAACCCTTCTCTTTGTTGTAGCTTCGAAAGGAATATTGTCCGATTTATTGAAATTAATCAAATTAACCAAACAAATCTGGTTCTTAAGCAACTTTGCTAACTCTTTAGCATGCTCTACTGAATCATTTACATCCTTTATTAATATATATTCGTATGTGACCTTCTTTCCCTTCTTTTTCTGGTAATCTATCAATATCTTCATCAAATCATCTAACCTGTTCTCCTTAGCTACCTTTGACATTAAGAACTCTCTTAGCTTCTGGGTTGGTGCATGTAGACTAATTGCCAATTTAACACCCGTATTTGCTTTGAAAAATTCTTTTAATGGTTCTATATATCCAACCGTAGAAAGGGTAATCCTTCTTCTACCAAGCCCAATTAACTCGGGATCTGTAAGTATCTTTATGGCTTTAAGCACATTGCTTAAATTCAACAAAGGCTCTCCCATACCCATAAAAACAATATTTGTAACACTCTCGTTTTTCTTTGCTAATTTCCTTTTAAAATGCATAACTTGGTCAATTATCTCTTGCTCATCAAGGATTCTGTTGTTTTTCATTCTTCCTGTTGCACAGAACTTACAACCAACAGGACAACCACTCATACTACTTATGCAGATGGTTAGTCTTTCCTTGTTCCTCATTAAAACCGTTTCTACTGGATACCCATCACTGGTGTATGACAGTAATTTTACAGTTCTACCATCACTTGAACTAAATTCTTGGCAATTGGAAAGCTTAGAGAAGGGGACTTCCTTTTTTAATGTCTCCCTCATATCTTTAGACCATGTGGTTAACTCATCCCAAGAAGATATATTGTGTTGAAAGTACTGCTCTTGCAACTGTTTTAATCTAAAAGAGGGAAGGTTGTATTTAGTTATGAATTTTTTAAACATACCGCATTATATCCTAGATAGGTATTTTACAAAAGGAGAGCTTTGCTTTAATATGTAGATATATAACCTTAACATTACTGCCAATGTTTAGCTCAGATCATTCATCATATGTAGCACCTAAGGGTTGGAAACCAAAGAATCCTGATGAGGACTACATTATCTCATACTTAGATATCGAACTTGCAGATGGTGTTGAGATGGATAAATTTGAGGACGTGGCGGCAGCATGTGCTGCTGAAAGTTCTACCGGTACATGGACAGGTGTTTACTCTGGCAAAAATTCTGGTGTAAAGATGGCAGACAAGATGAAGGCAGTAGCTTTTGATCTTGAACCGAAGACAAAAACGTTCAAGATTGCCTACAAGAAAGAGCTTTTTGAGCTTGGAAATATGTCTGGACTACTAGCTGGTGTGGTGGGAAATATAGATGGGATGAAGATGCTTAAAGCTTTCAGATGCTTGGATATTAGATTTCCAAAGGCGATTGTTCAATCATTTCCTGGTCCACAGTTTGGTATTAGTGGAGTAAGAGAGCAGATGCAATTAGAGGAGGGACCTCTTCTTTGTACCGTACCTAAGCCAAAAGTAGGAAGAACAGCAAAGGAACAGGCAGAATTGGCGAAGATTCTGTTTACTGCTGCAAATGGTGATTATCATGGTATTAAGGACGATGAGAATTTAACAAGTTTGTTTTTTAACAAATTCGAAGAGAGATGTGACAGGGTTTTGGAAGTGCAGAGAGATATTGAAAAGAAGTCTGGAAAAAAGAAATTCTATCTCTGCAATGTTACTCATTCTAACTTTGATACTATGATTGAGAGAACTGATCGTATAAAGGCACAAGGTGGAAGATGGATGATGTTGGATGTTGTAGTTACTGGATTTACAGCGGTACATACAATGAGATTAAAGAATCCAGGGCTGGCAATACATGCACATAGAGCTATGCACGGTCTGTTTGACAGGGATTCTGGAAGAGGTGTCTATGACAAGGGCTTTATCGCAGATTTCTCTATGTCTATGGTAGTAATTGCTAAGTTAATGCGTCTTCTTGGAGTAGATTCCATACATGGTGGTGCTCCTAAGACGAAGATGGAGAACTACGGGGAGCCAAAATTGATAAGAGATGCTCTGCAATTAGATGTTACGCCAGAGAGTTCTATGACACTGGGCCAGAATTGGTTCGGAATGAAGCCAGTATGGCATGTTGCTTCTGGTGGTCTTCATCCAGGTACAATTGGAGAATCTATTAAGCAGCTTGGAGAAGATATCATAATACAGTGTGGTGGAGGGGTTCTAGGTCATCCATGGGGCATTGAGGCTGGTGTCGAGGCTGTAGTACAAGCGAAGGATATTGCTCTTGGTAGAGGAAATATTCATGACTGGATTGTTCAAAATCCAGATTCTGCACTTGCCAAAGCAGGACAGCATTGGGGGTTTGAAGGAAAGATTGTTTAATTTTGTTTAGAAAATATAGTAGAATAGGCATATGGCAAACAAAGGTATAACACGAAGAGATCAAGACTATTCTCAGTGGTATTTGGATATCATCGAGAGAGCAGAGTTAGCAGAGAACTCCTCTGTAAGAGGCTGTATGGTCATTAAACCTTACGGTTATGCTATATGGGAGTTGATACAAAAGGAGCTGGATAAGAGGATTAAAGAGAGTGGTCATAAGAATGCATATTTCCCAATATTCATACCTAAATCTTTCTTCTCTAAAGAAGCAAGCCATGTAAAGGGATTTGCAAAAGAATGTGCCATTGTCACCCATTACAGATTAAAAGAATCTGAAGATGGTAAAGGAGTTGTAGTAGATGAGGGTTCTAAGTTAGAGGAGGAATTAATAGTAAGGCCTACCTCTGAGACCATAATCTACGATACTTTCTCAAGATGGGTATCTTCTTGGAGAGATTTACCATTGAAGATCAATCAATGGGCAAATATTGTAAGGTGGGAGAGAAGAACCAGACCATTTTTAAGAACAGCAGAATTTCTTTGGCAAGAGGGTCATACAGTATATCCAACAGATGAGGAGTCTAAGAAGGAAGTTGCGGAGATGCTTAAGATGTATCATGACTTTGCAAGAGAGTATCTAGCTATGGAAACACTCTCCGGCAAGAAGTCGGAATCAGAGAAGTTTGCAGGAGCAGTGGATACATACGGTATAGAGGCAATGATGCAAGATGGAAAAGCTCTTCAGTTTGGTACTTCCCATGACTTAGGCCAAAACTTTGCTAAAGCATTTGAAATTATGTTTACAGATAAGGATGGCCAGAAGAAATATCCATACCAGAATAGCTGGGGTGTAAGTACAAGAATGATGGGCGCTATTGTTATGACACATAGCGATGACAATGGATTGGTTCTACCTCCAACAATCGCTCCTGTTAAGGCTGTAATAATCCCAATTTTCAATGAAAATGACAAGGAAAAGGTGTTGCAGTATTGCGAAGAGATAAAAGAATCTTTGGAGGATATTGAGGGTGTTGAAATCGACGATAGAGAATATGTCTCTGCAGGTTTCAAATTCAATGAGTGGGAAAAGAAAGGGGTACCTGTGAGAATCGAAGTAGGGCCAAGAGACATGCAAAGCAATCAAGCAGTTCTTGTAAGGAGAGATACTGGAGAGAAAGAAAACGTAGGCATAGAGAAGATAGAGGATGTTGTTGAGAAGATGCTTAAAGAGATCCAAGAGTCTCTACTTAAGAAATCGGAAGAATTATTGGTATCTAAGACCCATAGAGTAGGGTCATATGATGAGTTCAAGGATGTTTTAAGCACTGACAAAGGATTCATACTCGCACACTGGTGTGGGAACAGTGAGTGTGAAGAACAAATAAAGAGTGAAACCAAAGCAACCACCAGGTGTCTGACACAAGAGGGTGCTGACTCCTCTGGTAAGTGTATTATCTGTGGAAAAGATACCTCGGAAGAATGGGTGTTTTCAGTATCGTACTAAGTGGAACACACGGAAATTTCAAAAACCCTCAATATGAATTCTGTTAAAACTATCTGAACTTGTGTGAAATTACGTTTTTGGTTTTAAACCATCTTTTGGACACAAAGAACTCTCTAGGAAAAGCAAAAACGTAAATGGGGTTATTTTTTACACCCATGTCAAATTGACTGCCAAGCCGTAGTGATATCTCCTAGGGGTCTCTAAGTTTCACTAATGTATTTTTTAGATATTTTCCAGTCCAACTCCTCTTGTTTTTTATGATATCTTCTACCTGTCCCTGGGCAATTATCTCTCCTCCGAGGTCTCCACCATCTGGTCCAAGATCGATTATCCAGTCTGAGTGTCGGATGATATCCATATTATGCTCAACAGTGATTACTGTATGACCCTTCTTTACTAAATTACGAAGAATTACGAGGAGTTTGTCTACATCGTAGTAATGTAACCCTGTAGTAGGTTCGTCAAGGATGTACAAAGTATGACCTCGAGACATCTTAGAAAGCTCCTTGGAAAGCTTTACCCTCTGCGATTCTCCACCCGAAAGAGTAAGCGCCGATTGTCCAAGTTCAATATATCCGAGACCGACCTCGTTAAGTACGGAGAGCTTCCTGTATATTGAAGGAATATTTTTGAAAAATTCCAGAGCATCCTCAACTGTCATATTCAAGACATCTGAAATATTTTTACCCTTAAAATCTATCTGAAGTGCTTCGTCATTGTATCTACTACCGTTACATTCGTCACAAGTTATGTACATATCTGGGAGAAATTGCATCTCTATCTTTAAAACGCCGTCACCACGGCATTTCTCACACCTTCCTCCTTTCGCATTGAAACTAAACCTCCCAGCTTTGTATCCTCGAGCCTTTGCCTCGTTGGTTTGGGAGAAAAGTTCTCTGATTTGGGTGAATACTCCTGTGTAAGTTGCGGGGTTTGATCTTGGAGTCCTACCAATGGGGGATTGGTCGATATTAATCACTTGATTAATATGTTCTAAGCCCTCAATTGAGTCGTATAATCCCTCTTGAAGCTTAGACCTTGAAATTCTGTTTGCTAGTACTGGATAAAGGGTGTCCGCTATCAGAGAGGACTTGCCACTGCCAGAAACCCCAGTTATGCAAATTAGTTGGTTTAGTGGGATTGTTAGATCTACGTCTTTTAGATTATGAGTTTTTATTCCCTTAACAATTATTTCTTTGTCTGTATGGGTAAGTCCGGAAGCGCCTATGTCTTTCCCTACAGAGAGGGCTTTGTTAAGATACTTCGCAGTTAACGAGTTGCTATGCTTAATATCGTCTAAAGTGCCCTTGGCAACCACCTTGCCACCGTGCTTGCCGGCAAGAGGGCCAATGTCTAAAATCCAATCTGCATTCTTTGTCATCTCTTCGTCATGTTCTACTACAATGATACTGTTACCTCCATCTCGAAGATCTTTAAGTGAAGTTATGAGCTTGGAGATATCCCTTTGATGTAAACCAATAGAGGGTTCATCTAATACGTAGAGTACTCCTGATAGGCCTGTGCCAATTTGAGAGGCTAATCTTATTCTCTGTGATTCTCCACCTGATAGTGTGTTTGCTTTTCTAGAGAGGGAAAGATAGTTTAAACCAACATTCTCTAAGAAATTTAATCTCTGGTTTATTTCTTTAATGATAGGTTCTGCTATATCTTTCTGATTACCTTTTAATTCAAGGTTTTTGAAGAATGTAAGAACATCTTTGGTAGGGATTTTAGTTATTTCATCTATGTTTTTATTGTCGATTGTGACTGCCAAGGAGTATGGCTTAAGTCTCTTTCCCCCGCAAACAGGGCAGATATTCTCTCTCATGTACTTCTCAGTCTCGAAACGAGCATAGTCAGAGGAGGTTTCCTTGTATCTTCTTTCTAATTCAGGTATTACACCCTCGTATTCTGCTTCATAGAGTCGTGTTCTTCCAAATCTGTTTGTGTATTCTATGGTATATGCCTCTTTTGCCCCATTCCCATAGAAAATTAAGTCGAAGATTTCCTTTGGATATTTACCTATGGGTGTTGTGAGATTAAAGTTGTGTTGTACAGCGACAGCTTTGAGTATTCTTAATGTCCAAGAATCCTTGCTGGTCCTGTTTCCCCAGGGGAAGATACCACCCTCTAGTATTGTTAGGGCGGGATTGTATATCAGCTTGGGGTCAATTTCTTTCAATACACCGAGTCCCATACACTTTGGGCATGCTCCTTCTGGTGCATTGAAGGAGAAGGAAGCAGGGGTTATCTTTGGATATGATATCTCACAATTCGGACAGGTGTTATTTTCTGAAAAGAATAGCTCTTTATCTTTAATTAAGACTTTTATCTCGCCATCTGATTGTGTAATTGCCAACTCTATGGCATCTGTGAGCCTTTTTTTGTCTAAATTTGTGGAATCTATCCTGTCTATGACCAAATCTATGGTATGTTTTTTGTTTTCATCCAATTTTATGTTCTCTATATCGTCAAGAAGGTATGTATTTCCATCAATAATGACCCTTAAGAATCCTTTTGTGAGGAGTTTGTTAAAAAGAGCACTAAATTCACCTTTTCTATTCTTTATGATGGGTGAAACAACCTGTGTAACATCGGAGGTCTTAGACATCTCCTTGATCACTTTATTTGTTATTTGTTGAATGGTTTGAGACTGAACGGGTGTACCACACTTTGGACAGTGAGGTTGTCCTATATGCCCATAGAGTAGTCGTAGGTGATTGTATATCTCAGTTATGGTTCCAACCGTAGATCTTGGATTTGTTCCTGTAGTTTTCTGGTCTATGGAGATAGCAGGGGAGAGTCCTGTTATTGAATCTACGTCTGGCTTCTTCATAACTCCTAAGAACTGTCTAGCGTAAGAAGATAGTGATTCTACATATCTTCGTTGGCCCTCAGCGTAGAGAGTGTCAAAAGCAAGGGTAGACTTACCACTTCCAGAGACACCAGTAAATACCACAAGCTTGTTTTTGGGTATATCTACTGATATATTCTTGAGGTTGTTCTCCCTCGCTCCTTTAATTTTTATATAATCTTGTTCCATAGCAACCTTAATTATATCATTAAATGACAATATCTATTATCCTATAGCCAATTAAATTACTTTGGGAAATGTGGTATATTTATACATGCATCCGTAGCTCAAAAGGACAGAGCAACGCACTCCTAACGCGTAGGTTGTCGGTTCGATTCCGGCCGGATGCGTATCTTAGTGGAACTTGTTCTCTACAATGGTTAATTTCCCATTACTATCTTTCTCGAAGGTGTAGAGTATCTCTCTGGCACTGTTTATTACATAATCTAGGATATTTGCTGATTCAGCTAATGGATATTTGTTATCACCATCTTTGTCGGCTATATAAATGCTATTATCCTCTTTGAAATATATATAAGCAGAATCTGATAGCCAGAAGAAATTGCTTTTTACACTGTTTATGCTCTTTGAACCAATCTTTACAGTATGATCTTCATCTTCTTTGTCGAATGTAAATATCTGGTAACCATTAAGATCCTTAAATCCTAATTGGAAAGAGTCGAGAGAGTAGTAAAGCAGCTCTGTTGGATATGGTGAGATCATCAAAAATTTGGAGGTATCTATGAAATACCAGTAAGATGCTAAAGAGGTAGATATATACATACCCTTAGCATTTACATTAACATCCAAATCTTTTATCTCTCCAGTACTTTGTGTGCTTTCTGGAGAATTCGAGAATTCTTGCCAATCAGTAATGGTTTCTCTGTACTTTTTGATATACTCTTCTGATTCCTGTAAGTATATTTTTTCAATTATGGTTTTTGTATTGTTTCCAGCAAGAGATTTCTGTACAAGGGAGTAGGTGTAGATATTTTCTAGTTCGTCATTTACAATCTCTGTGATTATATATAGAGAACCTTCAGTATCTGTATCCCAGACATATTTTGTAGAGACATCTTTTTTAAGAAGGGTTGTGAATGTTCGTTTCTCAATGTCGTATGAGAGAAGTTCTTTCGAAGAATCGAACATAATATATCGATTATTTTTACTCCAAGACATTGCATATTTAGAATAATTTCCAAAAGGCAATTGGTTTGAACTACCAAGAGTGTTTAGTTGTTGAGTGTTAAGAAGGTAGAAGGAGGTAGTTTCCGTATCGGTACTAGTTAGGATTGCTCTCTGTCCATTTGGCGAAATACTAATGGCAATCTTATTTGATTCGAGAGAGAGTATTTTTAAAGGGTTTGTGGAAAAATCCCAGATAGGCATATTGATAGTGTACTCCCATAGTGAGTAGGAGGAGTTGGAATCTTTTTGTAAGAAAAGGATGTTGTTCCTTGTTTCATTGATCCAAATCTTCTCGATTAATCCTTCAGATTTCCATTTTTCCTTACTTGCTATTGTATCGTAAATTAAAAAAGGAGATATTGGGGTAGATTTTCCTTCTACAACGGTTACCTTCTTACTCCAGTTTCTGTAAGCATCCTTTTTTAATAAAATATCATATTCTCCAACCCTTAGGACGTGACTTCTTGGCGTTCTTCCGACATTATCCTCGCCTATATACATATCTGCTGCAGCTGGTTCGCTCTGTACAGTTATGACTCCAGTTAGACTTATTTCTCTCTTAAATATATCTATTCTGTATCCACTAGAATATAGATAGATTATTGCTGCTCCTAGTAATATAATGATTGAGGAGAGTATGGAAAGTAGAACAGGAATTAATTTGTCTTTTAAGTTTTTATGTTCTTCTGACATCTCGAAAAGTATAGCATAATACAAGATAATTTTGTTAGAATGTAAGCTATGAATGAAAAGAAAAGAATTTTAACAGGTGATAGGGCCACGGGAGCAACATTTCCAATCGCGGCTTATATAGGCACTCTGAAAAACAGAATAGAGAGGCAAGATGAATATGAGAGTTTTATCTTTATTGCGGATTATCATGCATTAACGACACATTCAGAGAATGTCTCGCAGATAAAAGAAAATACATTGGGTTTGTTGAAGACTTATTTGAGTTTGGGGTTGAAACCAGAAAGTGTTACTTTCTATAGACAATCGAGAATACCGCAGATTTTTAGATTACATGTAATACTGTCTATGTTGACGAAGATGCCCGAATTAGAAAGGCAACCAATGCTAAAAGAGAAGTTGGCATTAGGGTATAAATTGACATATGGTCTTATGGGATATCCAGTGTTAATGGCTTCCGATATTTTGATAATGAATTCTGACTTGGTTCCAGTTGGTAAAGATAACGAAGCACATGTCGAAATGGCCAAAGACTTAGCTCTCAAGTTTAACTCGATATATGGGGATGTCTTCAATATCCCAAAAGGATTGATAGGCGATATTGTTGTTGGGCTAGATGGCCAAGGTAAGAGTGGAAAATCAACAGGTGGGATTTACTTCACAGATGATACAGAGACTGTAAGAAAAAAAGTTATGTCGATGTATACAGATCCAGGGAGAATTCATCCGAATGATCCTGGAAAGGTTGAAGGAAATCCAGTTTTTATTTATCACGATTATTTCAATCCGAATACAGAAGAGGTTCGAATACTCAAAGAAAGATATCAAAAAGGTACTGTTGGAGATGTAGAAGTTAAAACAAAATTATTCGATGCTATTGAGGCATTCTTGATTCCCATTAGGGACAAAAGAGCAGAGGTAGAAAGTTTAGGAGATGACTATTTGATTAAGATTTTGGAGAAGGGAGAGGAAAGAGCTCGAAAAGTAGCTTCTGAAACGGAAGAAAAGGTCCTGGCAGCTATGGGTTTCTAATTATTACATTTATATTATTATGTTTGCAAAGAAATTAGGTATTGATTTAGGTACAGCAAACTCTGTGGTTTTTGTTCAAGGGGAGGGTATAGTTTTTGTAGAACCAACTGTTGTAGCTATAGATGTAAACAAATTTACTGTAGTAGCAGTGGGTAACGAAGCTAAGGAGATGATTGGAAAGACTCCGGAGAATATAGTTGCAAAAAGACCTTTGAGAAATGGAGTAATAGCAGATTCTAGAGTAACTGAGGCCTTACTGAGATTTTTCTTTGACAAAGCACTTGGTAAATCAAGATTTTTTAAACCAGATGTTGTGATAAGTGTACCTGCAGGAATTACCTCTGTGGAAGAAAGAGCAGTACTTAAAGCAGCGAATGCAGTAGGGGCGAAGAATATTACTCTTATGCCAGAGCCACTTCTTGCAGCACTAGGTGCAGAACTTCCAATACATACATCCTCCGGGAATATGATAATTAACATGGGTGGTGGGACTACTGAAGTAGCAGTTATCTCTTTGGATGGCATAGTTGAGTATGATTCTTTGAGAGTTGCTGGTGACGCCATAAATGAGGCAATCATAATGTATATGAGAAAGAAAAAGGGACTTTTAATTGGAGAACAGACCGCTGAAAAGGTAAAGATAAAGATTGGCTCTGCCTTAGAAGTAAAAGATCCAAAAGAGATGGAGGTTAGAGGTAGAGATGTAGGTGGTGGTATGCCAAAATCCATAGTTATAGATTCAAATGATGTAGCCAAAGCAGTAGAGCGACCTCTTAGAAGTATAATTAAGAGTATTCAATCTGTGCTTGAAAAAACTCCTCCTGAATTGTCTGCAGATATCATAGACAGAGGTATGGTAATGAGTGGTGGTACGGCAATGTTGAGAAATTTAGACAGACTTTTTACCAAAGCAACGGGTGTTCCATCCCATGTAGCAGATGACCCTGCATTTTGTGTAGCAAAAGGTACGGGTATTGCTCTTGAACTTCTTGAAACAGGTGACAGAAAGTTTTCTTTCAATCGAGAGTTTAGAAGATAGTTCCTTTTTATTTCCATTTATGTAAAGATATTATCTATGAACATATTCTTCAGAAAAGCTAAGAAAACAATGAAAGTAGAGGAAGTAACAAAGCTTTTGGGGGAACTTAAAATTCCAATTGCCTTAGTATTTACACCAACAAACCTAGATTCAGAGAAGAAAAAGTTCTTTGACTCAGACACATATGAGCCTCAATTCCAATACAGAGTAGTTAGTAACAATAATGAGCAGATATTAAAAAGACTTTCTGAGGTAAAGGAAATCCCAGATGTAGATCCAAGGATCTCAGATTTCTACATTGACCTAATAGATTCTAAAAGAGAAGCTAGTGACCTTATGCATGCGGTAGGGAATAATGAAGCTGTTACAGATATCTCTGTAGCAAGGTATAGCAAACCATCTGCAAAACTTTTTAGGAATGCATCAAGAGTTTTGAGGGGTAAATATGGTAAGTACAATTTAGCAAAAGAGGATAATATAAAAGATCCAGAGATGTTGGGGTATGACAAGATTGTTTCTGCTTTTGATGTTGTCTTTAAGGAGTTAGGACTCGAAGATTGGTCTGTAAATAAGTCATTGAATATTGCTAAGAACGGAGTAAAGGTTGGTGTAAAGAGAAAAGAGGTTTTGGTTGATGGAAATATTAGTAAAAGTAAACTTCAACTGAGAAAGACAATAATCCATGAGGTAGGAACACATGCTTTGCGTTCTCATTATGGTCTTATGAGTGGTTTTGAAGCAATAAGTAAACCAAACTTACCAGGATATTTAGATATTGAGGAGGGGTTAGCTTCTTGGAATGAGAATAATATGGGGCTTCTCCCAGTGAAATCTCTAAGAAACAAAGCAGCTTTAACATGGGCCATATATGTTGGAGAGGAGTTGTCTTTTAGACAGCTTTACAACGTACTTCTTGGTAGTTTTTCTAAACCAGGGGCTTTTGATATAGCATATAGAGTTAAAAGAGGTCTTTCAGATACATCTTATCCAGGTATTTACGCAAAGGATGTTGTTTACTTCAGAGGATTTAGGAAGGTTATGAAGAAATTGGAGGAGGATCCTACTTTGTACCAGAAACTTTACTCTGGAAAGATTACTTTCAAACAGTGTGAGTGGGTAGAGGAGGGATTAATTCCAAAAGCAGGTAAGATTCCAACCAAGAACGATTGGTTGGAGATATTTAAGAAAGCAGGGATTTAAAAAGAATATATTTTATTGTAGGATATATTTATGAAGAATATTAACTTTGGTCCTGATACGGATGGTGGTCCAGGGACAATAGGCGGTCCATCAACAGGAGGCTAGAATGCAGTTATTATAGCTTCTGCTATATTAACAGGTGTTCCCTTTATCTTTGTTTCGTAGGCTTTAAATCCTGGATGTAGGCTTATCTCCTGTATACAGGGTTTACCATTCATATACATAAAATCTACAGCTATGAAATCAGCTTCTAGAATACTTGCCATTTTCTCTGCTATCTCTTTCATCTCTTGGTCTGGTTCATTGTACATCTCATATATTCCCTTATTCACAGTCATAAAGCCTTTAGATGCACTTCTTTTCCATCCACCAATTACTTTACCTAGTTTAACAAAAACTCTGTAATCTTCGGCAGTATCTGAGAATTCTTGAAGAAAGAAATCCCCTAGATTCTGACCTTTTAATCCCTCTTGTTCAAAATCCTCGTCTTTTTCTATTTTGTAAACATTCTTTTTAATCTTCTCTTCGCCGTCAATTATCTCAACTCTATTGATACCAGCATACTCTTTTATGATTAATGGATATTCTTTTAACATATCTCTGGGTTCTAGATATTTACCATCTGTTCTGTAATATGTCTGAAAGTAGGGGAGGTTATATTGTGAACATAGCAAAGAAATGGCTACCTTATTGTAATATGGCAATTTCTTAATTGCTTTGGAATTTTGAACGAGCACTTTTTTTTCTGGGTTGTCACTGTTATGTTGCTCAATGTAATCTATGATGTATCTCTTAAGCGCATACTGCCTGTCGTTGTGAAGTGCATGACCTCTAAAAATGATGTGTGTATACTCCTTCACATCTATCCCTTTAGCTTTAATTTGTGTGGAACCCTCTGTGAAAAGAATTTCTATTTCATCGTTGTAAACAAAATCTGTTGGTATATCCTTCTTTTTTAACTCCTCTAATATCCTAACAGAAGCTGTAGGTATTTCCATCTGTTTTACTCTTGGTCGTTTGTCTATTACAAGGTATTTCATTGTCAGAATGTCTTTATTTTAGATATTAATCCTTTTCGTTTGTATTTATTTATGACTTTCATACAATCTTTATTCTCTTTCAAGGAAGTTTCTATCATTAGGAGGTTTATTTTATTTAATCCAAGGCCATCTTTTGCTACTTCTTCCCAATTTCGATGATGGATTATGATTGCATCAAGAGAGGCATTAAGTTTAAGTGCTTCTACACCCTGCTTTTTGGTTAGATCTTTATTCAATGCTAGTGAATTTATTCTGATCTCTCCGTCTTTGTATTCTCCGACCACATCTTCCTTTTTTAAGTAGGAGGAGAACATATTTTTCTGTTTAAGTGTGGTAGGGATATCATATTGGGGATGACCAATTACAACAATCTTTTTTGTTTTGTTGTTTACAAGTAGTTTTTTAATATAAGTATCTGCAACGTAGCCTCTGTCTATTCCAATTACAGGGAAGAGGTTGAGATATGCCTCTGGCATAGTGTTAATCTCAAGGATAGCTCCATTGTCTGTAGTAAGAGGTTTGGAGATATCTTTGCACATTATATCAACTCCAAGAGCGAATGCATGGATTGATGTTGCTATACTTTCTACGATGCTTTTAATCTCTGGTCCTACTTTGTCTGTAAAGTCTTCTGTTATACCGCCTTGGCTCATACTTGCGACTTTTCTTACTGCTATTTTCTGCTCTTTTTGTGGTATTGAGCTTAGATCTAAGCCTTGTGCTTTAAGATATGCTTTCAATGGTTGGTCTATTTCAATTGGTTTTAATGTGTGTGCAGGACTGGTAATGTCTCTCTTAGGATCTTTGTTAGTATCTTCTATGAGCTTTGCTATTGTGTCTTTACCATTTCCAATTACAAATGCAGGGATTCTTTTTGTTACGACTTCTAAATGGCCATCTATAACTAGGAGCCTGTAATCTTCTCCACTTACCTGTTCCTGCATCATTACTTTGGTCTGCCAATCTTTTCTAAGCTTACTGTCTATCATTTCTTTGGCATATTTGTATGCTTCTTTAGCTTCTTCAATGGTATTTATACCAACTGAAACTCCACTTCCACCAGTAAGTCCTGTTGGTTTAATTACAACTGGTTTTTCAAAATGTTTCCAGACATTTTCTATTTCTGTAAATGAATCTATGATCTCCCATGAGGGGAGTGGTAATCCAAGTTTTTGAATTACTAGATTACTTGACCATTTATCTCTTTGGATTTCTTTTGCAATCTTAGAATCTTGAGAAGAAGAGATTGAGTAGATTATCTCGGAACCTTTACCACAACCTACTGTGTAGTGACGATTAAAGGATGGTGTGTATGTAAGGGATTGTTCAGTGGCCATTGTTGGGGTTGTCTCGTATCCAAGCTTATGCGCTGCAAAGAGTAGGGGTATGGTGGACATTGACGAGACCCTTATTCTTATTATCTCTAAACATTTATCTAGAGTTTCTTTGTATGGCAAATTTCTCTCTAATACACTACCAAGTTCTTCCCAAAGCGATGGTATATTGGTATAGATCTTTAGTGTATCTTCGGTAAATTTATATTCTTTGATGAATATGGGGTGGAAGGAGTGTATTAGCTTGATTATCTTTTCTAAATCTACTGTTTTCTTTACATGTATCTCAATTGAAGAGATTTCATTTTCTAAATTCAATCCTTGAAGTACTTTTACCATTTTTATTTAACTGAATTTATGTATTTATCTCGGATATATTCCATTATTGGTATGGCTACTCTTACAACTTGTCCTTTGTTTACTTTGTAATGCAATCTAAGACCTGGGTTGTAGTTTATCTCATTAATTCCACATTTATCTTGTTTAGTAATGTCTTCTGCAATTATATCTACGCCTCCGAGTTCAAGATCTAGTTCTTTTACTGCTTGGACTGCAAGCTTCTTGTAGTACGGATCTACTATGTCGGAGCATTCTTCTGTAGTTCCTCCTGTTGTTAGATTGCAATTATATCTTAGAACAATTTCTTCTCCATCCTTAGGGACAGAGTCGAGGGTTAGATTTTGACTTTTTAGTCTTATATCTACCTCTGTGTCTATGGGAATTGGTTTTAGAACAAGCATTCTGCGCTCTTTGTTTTTAATTTCGATTAGCTCCCTTATAGTGTTTTTGCTATTACCGATAACTACTGGGGCTTTTCTCCATACTATTCCTACAACCTCTTCTCCCACTACTAGGAATCTGTAATTTTCGCCCTTTATGAACTCTTCACCTAACACCTTTACTGCTCCCTTTGCATTACTTTTGTGTAATGCATTCTCGTATGCTTCAATTACCTGATCTTCTGTCTCTGGTAGCATAGTTATTCCAATTCCGCCGAGTTGCTGGGAGGGTTTTATGACGATGTTCTTGTATTTATTGAAGAACTTTATTGCATCTATTGCACTTCCAAGTGGCTGTTGTTTTGGAACATCTATATCTGCCATGCTCAGTACAAGGTTTGTAAGGTATTTTCTTTTAGCAATGGTAGTTCCTGGAGAAGGAGTAAGTGGAGTAACGGTATTGATTATGAACCAGTGTTTGTTTTGGTATGTAAATCTAGCAAGAAGGCTGCGAACAACTATTTCGTAGTCGATTCCAAGTTCATCTGCAGCTTCTATGTAGTAAGCCAAATGAACATTTCCTGCCTCTTTTAAATATTCTTCGTATTTTTTCATACTATGTAAATGTTTTAGATGTATCTATTAAGTATCCTTTGAGTTCGTTTCTTCCGATTACTACATTATATGTGGTATCTTCGGTGATAACCATTTCAATATCTTTTTCTTCACTAGCTATTTTGGTATGTACATGTATGACAGGTCTTATCTTTATTGCTCCTTCTTCTACAATTTTTGCGACTCTAAGGATGTCTGGGTGACCTATAATGGTGGATTGGTTAGAATCTATGTATTCTTGACCCTCTTTGAAGCTTTCAAACTTCTTTGGTATGGAAAGAGAGTAGAAGTACTCTATTGCTTCAAAAAATCCTATCCTAGAAGCGAGGGTTTTGTTTATACGGGAGGTTATTAATCCTGTATCTACGAATACTCTTATGGCTTCACGATTTTGAGGGTCATTTTTCTTCTTAGAAACGGGTGTCTTATAGTAGAGGAGGACTTTTTCGTTAATGTTCACAACTTTTCTTCCACTAATTGCCTCGATGCTTTCTTCGACCTCTCCCCCGAAGAGATTTTTTGCTACTCGGATACCATGATTTATACTCTTTATCTCAATTCCCTTTACTTTCTCCAGCCTCCATCTAAGTCCTGCTTGATTTGCTACCTGGATACCAAGTCCTGGTCTTGCGTTTAGTTCAAAGACAACAGGTCCTTTCTCTGCATCTAAGGCTATATCTACGCCAATGTATCCTAGTTTACTTGCTCTTTGGCACTTTACAGCTATTTCTAAAATTTCGTCCCAGTATGGTACTTGAATACCACCAAGTTTTTTGTTCTCTTTAAGATCTAGAGTTGAATCTATCATTTCGTAGGAGTCACTCATTATGCTTCTATCCTGCATATGCATAGAGTAGGTGGTTATACCAGAACTAATATCTATACCGGTACAGATAGCTCCAGAGTGCAAATTTGCGGTACCATTGGACTTCTTCGTTGGTAGTCTCATCATGGCCATTATGGGGACTTGGTTGTATCCGATTATTCTAATGTCAGGGACTCCTTTGTATGAATATTGCTTGAGAAAGGGATCTGTTTTGACTCTCTCCTCTATGATCGCGATGTCTTTTCTAGAGCCCATGGAGTACCTACCATCTAAAATGTTCTCAATATGCAGTGTTATGTCTCTTGCAGTCATTATTTCTCCACTTGGTCTTATCCAGGCTGTTTGGCCTTTCTTTTTACCGTAGAGTACAACAATACCGTTTCCCCCTGTACCTTGGTTTGGTTTTATGACAAAACTGTTTGGTAGGGATTCAAAATCTAGGAATTGTAACTGTTTTTTTGTCTTTACAAGCTTATATACCTCTGGTGTTTTAATTCTTTCCCTTGCCAATATCTTTTTTGTGAGAATTTTGTTATCTGCAATTCTTTTTGCAGATGGTGGGTTTAATGGACGAACATACTCTTGGTTTCGTCTGTTTAATCCCAGTATTTCTTTTATCTTCCTACTTTTTGACATTTTCTTTTTCTTGGATAATGGTTCTAAATCTCAAAAGATCTTTAAATCTAAGTCCTGAGAATTGTCCGATAAGGATGTTTACTACAATGAGGGCTGGTATTAGCCAGAGATTGTTAACCATGAAGGCAGATACAGCTTCTCTAGTAATTAAGAACCATCCGAGAGAGGCAATTATGATGGTACTTCCAAGTACTAACATAGTTGTTTTGAATCCTTTTTTAATCTGTTGTTTAGCGAAGAAGTCGGAAAGTGCGATTATGGAGATTATTGCCAATGGCTGTATGAGGGACATATTTGGTAATCCTAGGTTGTATTTTTTAACAACTACAAAGAAAACAATTAAAGACATTATGATGAGGCAGTAATTAATTGCCATTCTAGATATGTAGTGCATTCTAATTCTGCTAAGGATGAGGAAAGAGAGTAGGGAGGATGCTATGACTACTGCTGTTATGATCAGCCCATATCTAAGTCCTGTATATGTGTATGCTACAGCTAGTATTATTGGGACATATATCCCAAAGGACTTTGATCCTACAAGGTATCTAGCTAGGCTTACAATTGTAGCGATAATTGCTATTCCTACAAGTAATCCCAAGGTTTGTTCAGCAATACCATTATCCAGTACCCATTTAGTAAAAGGTGTGTAGTCCATTAGATATATTGATAAATTAATATATTGGCAGATTCAGTATAATTATACTTCTTTGGATATATATTTGTCGATGGGAGTTAATTAAGTGTATAATCCTGTTAATATACAATAATTTGTATATAGATCTATAAAAATATACCTAAAAGAGGAGGAGAGATGGCAGAGCTTAAGATCTTGCTGAAAGAAGATAGTGAGTTTCTGTATTTCAAGGTTAATCGTTGCCTATTAGAAGGGTGCAGTCTCGATGCTCTCGAAGAGGGGGAGGAGATTGGAATAGAAATACCAGCAATTACAAAGTTCATACTAGATGAATTGGACCTTTGTGAATGTTTGAAAGATATTGCGATTAACGAAGACTCTATCATAATTAGTCAAAAAGAGGCTACGCTCTCTATTGATCTGATCAAGAAAGTAAGAAAGATTATAGAGAGGTGTTTCCATATTGAAGAGCTTCTCTCACGGATTTAGGTGTATCAAACTCTCCCGATGGAATCGGTTTTTAAACATCCATTGGGAGAGAGTACACTTGCTATAAAAACAAAAAGAGCCACTTTCGTGGCTCTTTTAATATATATTCTTAAATATATAGTTATGCTAATTCTACTGTAGCACCTGCTTCTTCGAATTTAGCCTTGTATGCTTCTGCATCCTCTTTTTTAACTCCCTCTTTTACTGTCTGAGGAGCTGTATCTACAAGATCTTTAGCTTCTTTTAATCCAAGCTCAGTTATCTCTCTTACTACCTTGATAACTCCAATCTTGTTAGCACCTGCTTCTTTAAGGACGATATTGAAGATTGTTTTCTCTTCTTCTGGTTCTGCTGCTTCAGCTGGAGCTGCTGCTACTGCAACAGGAGCTGCTGCGCTTACTCCAAATTTGTCCTCCATGACCTTAACAAGGTCTGCAAGTTCTAATACACTCATCTTCTCTACTATCTCTAGTACTTTCTTAGAGTTCTCAGATAGCTCTGGAAGCTTTGTATTTTCGTCTGCCATGGTTATATATGTTTAAATTAAATACAAAATAATGTTCGGTTAAGCACCCTTTTCAGAGATGCCCTTTAGAACCATAGTTAATCCTCTTACATTTCCTGTTACTGCATTCATAAATCCAGATACTGGTGCTGACATAGTTCCAAGTAACTTTCCAAGTAAGATTTCTCTAGAAGGTATTTCTGCTAACTGCATAACCTTCTCTGCTGTTAAGAATTCACCCTCATATACTCCACCTCTTGCATCAAAAAGCTGTGTTTTTTTCTGTGCTTCTTTTATTAATTTTGCAGGAGCTGTAGGATCTTCATCAAAGTAAACAATTGCTGTTGGTCCATCAAACTCTTGTGTGTTTAATGGCTGTTCTGTCTCTTGTAGGGCTACCTTAAAGATACTGTTTTTAACTACAGCAAGGTTAGCACCTGTACCTTTCAACTGGATTTTTAATCCTGTTGTAGTAAGTGTATCTGCTTTATCAGAGTTGATTAAGAAATATCCTTCTTTACTCTTTAGTATTTCTTTGTATCTCTCTAATAGCTCTGTCTTCTGTGAACGAGATTTAGACATAGTTATATATTTTTTAATTGAATGTATATTTTTAACCTCGCAAGGATTTATTTTTGTACCTTGTTTCTTTGGTTAAATACTAGGTGGATTATATCAGTAGGATAGGGGATGGTCAAGGGAATTGCAGGTGGACCTAAGAAACGATTAAAAGAAACTCTGCGCAGAGCCAGCTTCTTTAGAATCACTTAGATCCACCATCCTGTTTCAACAAGTATAACTGTCAAGACTGTGAATATTAGGCACCCAATAATGCAAGAAGTTCCTTTTTCCAGGCTGTGGAAGATACCTTCTTTTGTGTCTTTGAATCTTCTTGTAAAGAAGATAATATTTCCTTCCAATCACCATTCTCTATTTCCATTGTGGAGATATTCTCTGGGAGTAGGACCTCTTGATGTTCTCGTTCTGTAGGGATTTGGCTTTTCTTCTGTGTTTTTGTCCTCAGAATCTTGATTATCTTAATCCCTTTCTGTGTCTTGATACAACAAACACGGCCAGCAGGTATTCGAAACTTTACTCTTTCTCCGACTTGGACCTCATCGAAAACAATCAGATGTTTTAAATTAACACCTGCATTGTTTTGTTTCTTTCTTTTCCGATTTGGTAATGGGTCGATGAAAATTGTGCAGTCCTCATTACACTGCTTGTTGCATCCAAAACATGCATCCATTGTATTCTCCTTGGGGTGAACTTTTGAATTTTTGAAGAGCAACAGTATACTTGTTGCCTAGACATTCTATACTATGGGAAATAGTTTGTAAATATGTAATATGGGGTGGTGCTGAGAGAGTCAAGTGCGATGTAAAAATCGTGAGCTGAAATGCTCCTAGGTTGCTTTTCAGCATTCTATACTCAACTCTCTCTGTCGTTCTTTAGGGGGGGTGTTGTTTTAGTTGATTAGTATGTCGACACTTAGGAGTCTCTTGTTCTTAGTATCAATCCTAAAAGCAAACTTATAGTTTAAAAGTCTAGTTTTTAAGACAAGAGAATTGTTTCCCAAGCTTTCATAACCAATCACATCAAAGGGTTTGCCATTGAACGAAAAAGTATTATCTCCTCTCTCGTATGCTACATAGCGGGAGAAATTTTTACTTTTACTCTCACATCGTGCTTCAAGACCAATTTTCTCGAAATAGAAGATTAGTCTATGATCTTCTCCTTGTAAGACAAGTAGATCCAGATAATCTCCCTTTACCACTAATGTTCTTGCTTCTATTCTTAACAGCGTTCCTTCCCGTGATTTCATCTTTTCAGACCCTTTCTTTTGTCTTTTTACCCTAAAGAGCAACGACATATATTCTATCCCATAGAGTATGTGTTGTAAAGAGTATATATAACAAAAAAGACCTCTTACGAGGTCTTTCTAATTACAATGTAATATGGTTATTCTGGTTTAGTGTAGGCTATCTTAACACTAGCTCCCATTGTTGGTGCTATATGCATTCTGTCTGCAATCTGATCATATGGTTTTCCAAATATCTCTTCTAATGCTACTACTGCAACATTGATATTCTCTATTAATTTCTCATCCTCTAAATCTAGTTTACCTACATTTAAATGTATAACTCCGGAATCATCACATGCGAATGTCTGCTTACCCTTCTTGTATTCACCAATTGCACCCTCTAGATCGTTTGTAACTGTTCCATTCTTAGGACTTGGCATTAATCCCTTAGGACCAAGCTCTTTACCTAAAATTGCAATCTTTGCCATTACATCTGGAGTAGCAATTGCAACATCAAATTCAACCTTTCCAGCCTTAATATCTTTTACTAAATCTTCTAAACCTACAAAATCTGCACCAGCCTTTGAAGCCAAAGCATCCTTATCTGGAGTACAAAATACAGCGATCTTAACTTCTTTTTTGGTAGAAGAATGTGGAAGAGAAACAGCACCCTTTATGGATTTTGGATCTCTGTCCTTAGGTATTTTAATATCTACATGCATTTCAAGTGTACCTGTGAAGGAAGAGTAGGAGAGTGTTTTAACTTTCTTAACTCCATCTACTAAGGTATATTCAATACTCTTGTCTAGTCCTTTTACACTTTTTGTATATTTCTTTCCTCTTTTCATAGCTGTGTTATATGTATAATTAAAGTTCTACCTCTACACCCATCTGTTTTGCAGTACCTGCAACGATCTTTGCTGCTTTATCTGGGTCTGATGTATTCAAGTCTGGCATTTTTACCTCTACTATTTTCATTAGTTGTTCTTTGGAAAGCTTTCCAACCTTCTCAAGGTTTGGTTTTGCAGAACCAGCCTTAATCTTAAGCTCTCTTCTGATTAGTTCGGATGTAGGAGGAGTCTTAAGTTCAAATCCAAAGGATCTGTCCTCGTAGATTGTTAATATTACTGGTGTAAGGATACCATTGCTCTCTCTTGTCTTCTCATTAAACTGGGCACAGAAATCCTGTGCATTGATACCGTAAGGAGCTAAGGTTGGTCCAATTGGAGGAGCCATTGTTGCACCACCTGCAGGTATTGTTATCTTGATTATCTTTTTAATTATTTTTGCCATATGTATATATTTAACTAAAGTTTACTTACTTGTGTTAGATCTAATTCAACAGGAGCTTCTCTACCAAGGAAAGATATGAGGACTTTAATCTTACCCTTTTCAGTATCTACATCCTGAACACTTCCAATGAAGTCTGCAAATGCACCATCTACAATCTTTACTGCTTCACCAACACTAAATGAATTCTGGAATGATGGTTGTTCAACTTCCATGAACTTTGTAATTGCTGTTACCTCTGACTGTGGTAGGGGTCTTGGGTATCTGTCTGTCTTAACAAAACCTCTTACACCCTCAGTATTTTTTACCAAATCCCATGTACTGTTATCCAGTTCCATCTTTATGAGGACATATCCAGGGAATATCTTCTCCTCTTTTACATCCTGTTTACCTTTTTTAACAAAGATCTTCTTCTGTACAGGTACAAGTATATCTACAATCTTGTCTTCCATTCCTGTTGCTTCAATCCTCTGCTTAAGTTCTTTTTGAATACTGTTTTCGTATCCAGTCCTAATATTCAGAACATACCACTTTGCATTTGGATTTTCTTTTGTTTTAACTTCTTCTTTGGTCATATTTTCTTAATTAAAGATTTAAAAACCACTCTCTTGCTTTGTAAAAGACAAGATCTAAACCTAATATTAACGCGGTGATTATACCACATAATACTAGAGCATATATTGAAAGAACCAACAATTCTTTGCCTTTTGGCCACTTACTTTTCTTTAGTTCTATTAATATATTTTTTAGTATTTTCATTTTTGTATATATATTTGGCAGGCCCACCCTGATTCGAACAGGGAATAGCGGTTTTGGAGACCGCGGTTTTAACCAGTTGAAACTATGGGCCCCTAGTTAATTAAAGAGCTATTATTTAACCTTAGTTTCTTTGTGGTCTGTGTGCTTTTGGCACTTAGAGCAATACTTTTTTAATTCAAGTTTTTCCTTAATATTCTTAGTTTTATACTCTGTATAGTTTTTTTCATTACATACTGTACATTTCAAAGCTATGATATCTCTTTTTACTTTTGCCATATCCCTCGGAAATCAAAATTAAAGATGCTATATTGGGAAATATACTGCGTATTATATGGGAAATTATGGGTAAGGTCAAATAGTTTGATATAATGGAATCTAGCTCTTTTTATACAGAGAATGGGAGAGGAAATGAAAAAAGTATGGAATTCTTTTATAGATGTGGTTCTTGCGTGTTGTTTTGTAATTCTTTTTGCAATACTTCTGGTATTCTGCTCTGTTCTTGACTTTTTTGAAAGTCAAAAGAGAAAAAGAGAAGAAGGATGGGCAGAAAGAGAGGTAAGAAAAATGCGTCGAGAGTCTTTTTGGAGAGAGTTATTCACTGGAATAGGAAATGATTAACCGTTTTCTCTGTAGCACCAAGGGGTGTATAAAATGTTTAACATATACATCCCTTGGTAGAGAAATATATACAACATCAATATGCAATTTAGAAAAAAGGAGTGGATCGTAATATTTGAACTCGTGGCAGTTATTGTCCTTTTGTATGTACTTCTGAAACTCTTTCTTGTCCCCATAATTCTTTCTGAGACTTTTAAAGCTTATGTAGCCAATGTCGGAATAGGTGGATATTTCATTGTCATGGGCTATACTGTCCTTTCCCATATCTTCGCCCCTTTATCTGGTACACCGGGAGTACTCCTGGGTGTAACGATATATGGAATAAAGGTTGGAATGATAATCCTTTATCTTGCAAGCCTGGTTAGTGCAATCATAAACTTCTATATAAGTCGTAAATATGGAAGAAGACTCGTAACCAAGCTTGTTGGACAAAAAGCGATGGAGGAGGTTGATAGTTTTACGTCTTTACAAGGGGAAAAGGCTTTGATAGGCGCAAGACTTTTGGGCTTTTCTGCGTTTGAATTTATCTCTTATGCAGCAGGTTTAACAAACATCTCTTTCAAAAGCTATTTTTTGATTACTACAATAACAAGTTTTGTAACACACTTCTTGTCATATTTGGTTTTTAAGAAAATGGATTTTCAAAGTGAGATGGGGATAATGATTTGGGTTGGTTTTATGGTTGGGACAAGTATCCTTTTCGGATTTCTAATAAAGGGATATATGAAAAAGAGGAAGAGGTAATGGAGCTGGATCTGAGAGTCGAACTCAGGACCTCATTCTTACCATGAATGTGCTCTAACCAACTGAGCTAATCCAGCAACAGGGCAATTATACAATATCTAGTCGTTATTTCGTAGCTTAGTTGTTTTCACTAAGTAAAATATCCAGAGTGGTAAGACAAGTATCAGTAGGGACAATGCTGTAGCTGGAGCCTCATATTTTGTAATATCCTCAACCCTGTAGAGTAGGTGTGTAGAAAGTTGATATATTGCGATTGGGATTGTTACTATACCGACTAGGCTATATACAATGAGAGAAATAAAGGTATATGCTTTCTTTAACCATTCTGTGACACTCCTTTTCTCTATCATTTTAATTCCAACCATGTGTATGGTGAATAGTACAATCATTGAGAAGAATATAGTTGCACCATTTATTAGATCTTGTTTAATTTGGTCATTATTAAAACAAACCACTTGTCCATTAATTGTAGTCTTTTCTGCCTCGTAGCACACAGGGACTTGAGCATCTGGATCTTTTTCAATTGGTTGCAGTTCTTGGTTTGTCTTGTATGTATCGTATGCAAAAGGTATGCCAAAAGCATAAGAGGATGCCGATTTAAGAAGAATAGTGCCTCCAATAACTGCAATAGCAAGCGTTGCGATTGATATGACATAAAGGTAAATCTTTAGTAGAAGATCAACGGAAATAGAGAATTTTTCATCCTTTTTCTTTTTTGTAAAATATATTATTGCGTAAATAACGCCTCCCACTGCAAAAAGAGTCCCAAGGATTGATAATATAGCGAAAATAATAGGAGATAGTGTACTCATTTAGAATAAATAGCCTAAATTAGATATATGTATATTTTAAACAGAATTGAGATAAAAGCAAGAGAAAAGGGGACATATGCAGAGGACAGGATTTGAACCTGTGTATCCCGAAGGAGTTGGATTTACAGTCCAATGCGTTTGACCGCTCC
>CAZOFW010000001.1:26037-49176 GCA_964579365.1 uncultured Candidatus Saccharibacteria bacterium | reverse complement strand
TTACAAAGCATGTGGAAACCTCCGCTATTCCAACAAACCAACTTACCTCTGACTTAGATCAATTAAATACAGCAGAAGAAAAAACAAATTACAAAGCAAATATAGCAAAAGGAGTAAAAGATCCTCTTGTTTACAGAGCTATGAGTGCACTAAGACTGGCAAATCCATTTAAGGGATATTAATCTCTCAGATTATTATTTTAAACTAGCAAGATACTCCTCAATTAGTTCACTTATCGTAACCGATTTAATATTGTCCCGATTGATATCCCTTTCCAAGTTACCTATGTCACCTTGCCCTACATGTATAATCAAAATATCACCTCCCTTAGGTTTGACACCGCGACCCCAATATTCCGAACTCGTGTTCCAACTAAACGGAATTAACTCTTTCTCTCGAGCCATCGCCAAAAACGAGTTACTAAAAAATCCTCCGGGAGCTCTTGCATATTTTTTAACTCCCATATCATATAACTCTTGCCCCAACATTTCTTTCATCAGTACCTCCCAAGCTTCATAATCTTTTATCCAATCGTCTTTTGTCCAGCTTCCTATTACCTCCTGGTTATGATGCATACTGTGATAACAGATTTCATTGCCCTCCTCAACGGCTCTTTTTAAAAGTTCTGGACCAAGGGTGAGTCTCGCAGCATCACCGATGATAAAGAATGTCGCATTTACGTCATTTTGATCCATAATATTCAACATCTCCTCCATACTCGCCTTGCTATATCCATCGTCAATCGTTAAAGCAAAAATAGGCTTTTCCACACTCAATTTTTCTACAAAACCTTTCCAAGAAATCAAATGCTCTGCAAGATATGAATAAGGCACATCAGTAACTTCCACAACAGGAGTCTCATTTGCTTCAGGTATTTCAGTTGCTGAAGGGATTAGGGTAATTTTTGGTTGAAAGGGTATTGCCGTTTCCGGTTTTGATACAGGTGTTTCTTTTATAGGAGAAGTTAGAGTAACTTCTGGCTTGGAGGGCATTGCAGTCTCCGTTTTTGATACAAATTTTCCCATTGGCATATATCCACAAGCTGATAGTATTAGACCTGTCACAACCAAAGCACTAACTAAGAATCCCCCTTTCGTCGATATTTTCCCAAAAATTTCATTCAAACTATTGTAACCCTCTTTGTTTCCCAAAATCTCCTCTCGAATTTTCTCCATCTCTTTTCGATAATCACTTATCTGAAAAGTTACAGCAGGATATGTTTCTTCAGCAATATCCAAAATCACTTTCATTTTTGCCTCAGTTAGGGCCATCGAATACAGAAGGCTCTCATTACTTACCTTTTCATCAGCACTTTTTATCGTTTCTTGTTCTCGGACAGAAATGATTATTGGATTTCTTCCTTTCTCGACCGACAAACCTGCTTCAAGGTTTGGCACCTTCCCATCTTTAAAATCGACAGCACTAATCCAGCTAATAATATTCTCATGGTCAAAGTTATCTCCATCTTTAGGTAAAATCTTCTCATCATCTATCTCCATTCTACTTGAGAGTTCCTCTACCAAACTGTCATAAGTATGGCAATATGCTTTTTCATCCATCAAACTTTCTGGTTTTTCCATAGTCCTATATTACTTACCCTGCTCTCCAGAGTCAACCAAATACTGAATTTATTCGTAGAAGAAAATATTACCAAAGCAAATCCATTCAAGGGAGATTAACTAAGAGGACCCTGATCTATATTTAAGAACTGTTTCAAATTCTCTTGCGTTATAACAACAGGTATCTGCTTGCCTTCTATAATAATTCTCGCAGCTCTTCTAACAATAGTTGCTATGTTTCTTTCTAATTGTCTAATTCCAGCATCAAAACCAACCGGTCTTATTATCATTGGCCATACATTGTCATCAATACGGATATACTCTCCAGAGATCTGTAGGGATTGCAAAACCTTTGGAAGGATATATCTCTTAGCAATAATCTCTTTCTCCTCGTCACTATAACTTGTAAACCTAATTATCTCGACTCTATCCAATAATGCTGCAGAAAGTCCACCAAGATTATTAGCAGTACAGATGAAAAATACATTTGATAAATCTATTGGATAATCTAAATAATGATCTACAAAATTACCGTTTTGCTCTGGGTCAAGAATTTCTAAAAGTGCAGCCATTACATCATTTAAAAGTCCTGTGCTTCCACTTGCCTTCTCTATCTCATCAAGAAGTATAACTGGATTCATAGTCCCACACCTAATTAAGGACTTGACAATCTGTCCTGGTTCAGAATCAATTGCATATTTTGGTGTTCCTCTAAGAGTTCTTACATCACCAATAGCTCCAAGGGAAACTCTTGCAAATTTTCTCCCCATTGCATTAGCTATGGATTCTGCAATAGATGTCTTTCCTACTCCCTGTAAACCAATGAATAGGAATACAGGTGCTTTAGAATTCTTTTTCAACATAACTGTTGGTTCTGGCCTGTACGACATATCAGTTGCAACCTGTGTTGGGATTCTATTCCTTTGCATATTCTCCAATTGCATGGCAGCAAGATAATCAAGGATCAAATCCTTGATACTATCCATACCGTAATGTGTTTCATCCATCAATCCCTTAGCATTTGATATATCTAAATTATCCTTTGAAAATGCACCAAAAGGAATTTTAGTGATCCAGTTTATATACTTAACCATGGTATCGAACTCAGAACCGTAAACTCCCCTCTTTATCATGGATTTTAGTCTCATAAGATTCTTCGTCGTCTCTTCTTTTAAATCTAGAGGAAGATTGGAAGATACAAGCTTGTTTTCTAAGGCAAGGATATCTCCCATAGAGTCTTCATTCATACCCCCAGTATTATTTTGTAAGAAATTTGTATCCGAGTAATTCATAATAGGCAGATTTTATTGTTATCCTAGTGTATATTTCATTACTAATTAAGTCAAATATTTTGACATTGTATATAACAAATGATAGCCTTAGATTAGATAAAATTACACTGCCTAAAAATGAAAAAACTCTCTATTTATTTGTTGCTCTTAGTCTTTGCATTCCTTCCATTAAAAGCTTTTGCCGCAGTAGATATTACTCTTGAAGACAAATCTACTACAACACAAAAAAGTGTAGATATTCTTGTTAATACAGGCACAGATACTACACAGAAAGTAGAATTTCAGATTCAAGCTTCTACAGATGTAACAATCTCTTCTCTTTCAGATGAGAGTACTGTATGTAGTGCATTCAATTACACAAATGTCTCAAATCTTCTAACAGTAACATGTACACTTACAGAAGCGAAAGTTCTAAATGGAAATGTTGCGACAATACTTTTCTCTTCTACATCAGCTGATTATACATTTATGGTATCTAAGACAACTGGATTAGATTTAGGAACATTAACATTGGGAACTGTTACGAATATAGCTGGTGCAGAAGTAACAACAGCTCAACCTACCACAACTGCAGCACCAACAACAACAGAAACTACTACAACAAAGAGCTTCCAAGATATGCTTACAGATTATCTTCCATACATATTAATTGGTGGTGCCACTATACTTTTAATCAGTATCCTTGGAATTTTACTAAGTAAAAAGAAAGATACAAAACCAGAAGAGATAGTCACACAAGTTGAGGAGAAAAAAGAAGAGATAGCTCCTGCCCCATCTGATACTCGTCCTACAGATATAGATAATATCTCTGGGAATTTATACTCCCCTCAGGTTAAAGAAGAAACAATACAAGAGAAACTAGAAGAAGCACCTGTGCAACAACAAGCAGCAGAAGCACCATCTCCAGCTACTGAATCTAACGACTTAGCAGATTTAATGGCAAAAGAGAGTTCTCCTGTCGTAGAAGAGACTCCTGCATTCGCACCAGCCTCAGAGCCTATCCCAACAGAAACAGTTCCTCCTGTCGTTGAAGAAGTTACTCCAGCTCCTGTGTCAGATTTCAATCCTATGCCTACCGAAACAGTAGCTCCTGTAGTTGAGGGAACAATACCAACACAAACGCCAATGCCAGATTACAATTCTCTTCCTACAAATCTTCCAGACATGCAACAGATGGTAAACAATGGAGTGCAAGAGACACCAGTAGCACCAGCAGAAGAAACACCAACAGAGGAGCCACAGAGTGTCCCTCCAGTACAACCAACTATCTAGTAAGAGGAAAGGACTGCTTCTTTAAGTAACTTCGAGAATGTTTTAACATCATCGATGTTGTTGTATATTCCAAGACTCATTCTCATAGTAGGACCAACTTTAAATCTGTCGTGTATAGGTTCTGCACAATGATATCCTTCTCTTACAGCTACACCTTTTTTACTAATATATTCAACTATTCCACTTCCTTCTTTCTTTCCATTTTCCATTTCTTTACATCCCTTAAACCCAAATCCTTCGATATTGAAAGCTATTACTCCATATCTTTCTTCAACATTCTTTTTCCCAAATAGTTTAAACCACTCTATACCATCAAAACTATCTAAGAATTCTTTCATTAGACTTCTCTCATGTTGTATTAATACATCCCATCCCCCGATTTCCTCTAGCAGATTTTTTAACCACACAATAGATCTTCCAAGAACAATTCCACTCTCTATATCTGGAGTACCAGCTTCAAATCTCCATGGAAGTTCATTCATTTCAAAGCTATCTTTTTTAACAGAAAGGATCATCTCTCCACCACCCATGAAAGGAGGAAGCTTTTCTAAAACATCTTGTTTACAATACAAAACTCCACTACCAGTAGGACCATATACCTTGTGACCAGAAAATACTAAAGCATCACAGCCAATATCTTTAACATCGACTGGAATATGTGGAACACTCTGAGCACCATCTACAATTACAAAAGCTCCAACACCATGCCCTATCTCAGATATCTTCTTTACATCATTCTTTGTTCCCAAGACATTGGATATATGCACAACGGAGATAATCTTAATCTTAGAGCCATATTCCTTTACTGTATCCTCCAACCATTTAATGTCTAGATCATAGTCATCTGTTACAGGAATGTATTTAATCTCAAAACCAACCTCCTTCTGTAACATTAACCAAGGAACAATATTACTGTGATGTTCCATCTCAGAAATAATTACGATATCTCCCTTGGAAAGATTCTTTCTACCATATGTATTAGCTAGAAGATTTAAACCCTCTGTACTGTTTCTTACGAAGACTATCTCCTTGTATGAATCAGCGTTTATGAAATCTGCAACTATCTCATGTGCTTCTTTCCACATATCTGTTGCCTCTCTTGCGAGTACATGGGAGCTCCTATGTATATTTGCATTATATTTTTTGTAATATTCTGAAATCCCATCTATGACAAACTCTGGTTTCTGGGATGTAGCAGCACTATCTAGATAGATTAATTTTTTACCATTAATCTTTCTCTGTAATATTGGGAATTGATTCCTAATTTTTTTATTCATTGTCTTCCTCCTTAAAATTTTTCCACATCTGACTTGCAGTAACAGTCATATCTCCGACATATTTATTTCCGAGTCCCTTAGTTCCATACGGTCTCTCACATTTCTGGTCCAACTCTTCGAATGCTATCTGCCCTATCTTCATTCCAGGATACAACTTTATGGGCAAAGGAGAAAGATTTACCATCTCCAAAGTAAGCCTTAATTTATTGCCTGGGTCTAGAAATCCTGCAGTTGTATGAATTATTAGACCCATTCTTGCTAAAGAACTCTTTCCTTCAAGTCTTCCAACATGCCTTGCATCCACACCCGTAATCTCTTTAACATTTGCTAATACAAAATCTCCCGGATGAATAATTATCCCCTTCTCTTCATCCACCTCAATCTTCTTCATCAATTCATCAACCGGTTCTTTTACATCTATTAAGCTATGGTTCTCTCGGTTGAATACAAGAAAATCTTTGTCTAAATGAAGATCATATGATGCAGATTGAAGACACTTCTCTTCAAATGGTTCGATGAATATCTCTCCTGATTTTACTTTTTCCTTTATAGTTTTATCTGACAATATCATTGTGTATGTGGTTTAAATTAGCTTCTATCTACAAACTGGTGTTTATCATCTATCTTGGGGACAACTATCTTTTTCAAAAGGGGCCTCCATATTGGATCTGCCAAAGACAACTGTCTTAACCATTCATATGTTAAAACTCTATATGCTATATGCCCACCATTTCTTGTTCTAAGATTAATTATATACTGCAAATCATCAAAAGAACCGTAGTACACATATCTAGTAGCATGAGCATGTGGAAGTAGATACTTTGTAAATTCATCACACACCTCTTCTGTCATATTCTCTTTTGCCTTCTTTCTCCATTCCTTAATTCTCTTGTATGTGTCAATTAATCTCTTCTCGTATTCGGTTTTAAGCTTGGAAAGAGATTTAATCTCTAGGTAGTTACAAAGGAAAAAACATTTAAAATTTGGTCTGTCTAATTCTTGATCCAAATCTATTTCATCCTGGAAGAAAGGAACAAACCTTTCCAGACTTCTGTGTCTATCTAAATCTTTCAATGTTCCTATACTCGCAAAACCTGAAATCTTAATATTTCCAAATTGACCGACATTACCGAGTAAATTGTGATGATCATGGTTGTCAAAGATAATTTCCCCAATATTTTCTTGATCACTATCTGTAAATTCAAACTCCTCTTTCGAACCTAGAGGATTAAGAAGTAGTTCATAATTAGAAATCAAAGCTTCCGTACTATCGCTGCCGTGTGCAATTTCTAACATATCAACTTCACTCTCAGGTATATCGTCAACCTGTTCTCTGGAAATTCTCTCTTTCAAATATCCTAAGATTGCTTTTGATGAATTCTTTCTGCAACAATTTGCATCTGTATGCCTTATTAGATTGTCTGCCTCTTTTATATATCCTTTTACTTCTAGTTTTGAATCTCCTAGGAGGTTTAGTATTAACTCTGCTAAATCGTTCTCTATAACACTATCATTTGCACACAACAAACTAATTACCTCTGACCAATTTCTTGCAGACATTAGATATGCAGAGCTTGTATGTAAACCAAGAGGTAGAAAGTATCTACAAACATCAAAACTTCTGGCTTTAAGTGCAGAGACCTCTTGAGGACTCTCTTCATTAATTTTGAATGCCTTTTCTAGTGCTTCTCTTGTTGGTTTCATCATCTCTCTATAATCTTGCATCTGCTTAAGGATAATTCTTTCATACTCCTTTCTTACTTCATAGTTGGCACACACTTCTTTGGGAATTTGTACAAATTCTGGTTTATCAAAATTCTGGTACCTCGTTGATCTCTCCTGTCCTGAGAGAACGGAACACATGTAATATATTCTCATGGCTGTATACATAGGTATATTTTCCAAACAGAGAAAAAGTTCCGCCATATCTCCAACTGACTTGTGACCATACCCAGAAAATATCTTCTCTAATTTCTCTGCCGCATCTGTACCAGATTCCATGATTTCGGAAGCGATGTCTGTTATGGAATCACAGGATCTACTGTATCTTGCTCCTAGGTATGCATTAATTGATGGTTGTTTCTGTGTGGGATTTTGAAGTAATGTATGTACTTTAAACTTATTCCAATCACTTTCCGATTTTATTGTAGCAATATTCAAATCTTTTCTGTAAGACAATTTCATTTTAAAAAGTATTAATTTATTCCTGGTATTGGGAAGTCTTTTGTAAAATTCTTTACATCTTCTCTAACATTTTTTCTTTTTCTCAGAACTTCATCTATGAACTCTGCAATCTTTACCATATCCTTCTCCTTCATTCCTCTTGTGGTTATGGCTGGTGTTCCTATGCGTAGACCAGATGGATCCCAAGGTTTACGGGTATCATTCGGAATTGCATTTTTATTTACTGTAATATTTGATTCTTCAAGTAAAGTAGATGCTTCTTCTCCAGACATTCCTACACTTTCAACAATATCTACAAGGAAGAGATGGTTATCTGTTCCTCCAGATATTATCTTGTAATTTCTTTTAATTAATTCCTCTGCGAGAGCTTTTGAATTCTTTACAATCTGTTTAGTATATTCTTTAAATCCCTCAGTAGATGCTTCTTGCAAAGCTACTGCTATGGCTGCAGTTGTATGGTTGTGTGGACCTCCCTGAAGACCTGGGAATACCGCTTTATCTATTTTCTCTGCCAACTCCTCTTTGCACATAATGATTGCTCCTCTTGGACCTCTAAGGGTTTTATGGGTTGTTGTTGTAACAACATCTGCTATGCCAACAGGAGAAGGATACTCTCCAGTTGCTACTAATCCAGCTACGTGGGCGATATCTGCAGCTAAATATGCACCAACTTCGTCTGCTATCTCTCTAAACTTCTGCCAATCTACAATACGAGAGTAAGCAGAGAATCCTGCCCATATTAACTTAGGTTTATGTTCTTTAGCTAGTTTTCTAACTTCATCGTAATCTATATATCCCTGTTCGTTTACACCGTAACTAACAGAATTGTAGTACTTTCCCGTTATGGAGACTTTAAATCCATGAGTTAAATGTCCACCAGCATCTAGTGCCATACCAAGAGTTTTGTCTCCAGCCTCAAGTAATGCGAAATGTACTGCTAAATTTGCAGGGGAACCGGAATATGGTTGAACATTAACATGCTCTGCATGGAATAGTTCCTTAGCTCTCTTTACTGCTTCTTCCTCTATACCATCAATATATTCATTTCCTTTGTAGTATCTTTTTCTTGCATATCCCTCTGAATATTTGTTTGTAAGTATAGAACCCATACACTCAAGTACAGATTCACTTACATAGTTTTCTGATGCGATTAATTCTATTCCCTCCCTTTGTCTATTCTTCTCCTCATTAATTAGTTCTAGTATTTTCGTGTCTTGTATCATTTTTTCTGTAAGATGACATTAAATTTAACATGAGGCAGGAAATTGTCATTGGACCTACACCACCAGGAACTGGAGTTATATATGAGGGGATACCTTTCACATCTTCCCAATCTACATCTCCGACCAGCTTTCCAGTTTCTGGATGTTTGTTAGAACCTACATCAATAACTACACAATCTTGTTTAAGGAAATCTTTCTTTACAAGCAATGCCTTACCAGTTGCAGAAACTAGTATATCTGCCTCTCGAGATATTTCCTGGATATTTACTGTATGTGCATTACAAAGGGATACTGTCGCATTCTTTTCTAGCATCATTGCTGCAAGTGGTGTACCAATAATATTACTTGTACCCAAGATTACAGCATGTTTCCCAAACAGTTTAATACCATACACCTCCAGAAGCTTCATAATCCCAAGGGGTGTTGCAGGAGGGATAGCTAAAGGATCCTTCTGAAAAAGTTTTCCCAGATTAATTGCAGTTAAACCATCTACATCTTTTTGTGGAGCAATTGAATTAAGAACTAACTGTGTATCTATATGCTCTGGTAGCGGAAGTTGGACCATAAAACCATCTACACCATCAAATCTGTTTAAGGAATCTATTAAGTTAACAATATCTAATGTATTTACAGAAAATGGTAAATGATGAACCTGACCCTCAATACCAACATCTCTCGCAGTATTTTCTTTCATCCCAACATACTTAATACTGCCATAATCATCTCCAACAATAATCATATCCAATCTTGGAATTCTTTTGTTCTGAACTCTGAGTTGTTCTACCTCCTCGGATATATTACTCAGAATTTCTTCTGATATTTTTTTACCATCTAAAATTTCCATTCTAGGGTATATTTTACAGGATATTCTTAATTAAGAGAACCGACTTCGTGATATAGTTTGCCCTTCTTTTTCATAAGAGAACGCCACGTACCTTCTTCAACTATCCTTCCACCTTCAAAGAAATATATCCTGTCAAACATCTTTAGATTCTCTGCACTTCTGGTGATATATATAAGAGATTTCTCTTTTCCAAGGAAATCAAAAATACCTTTAAGAATCTCACCTGCAGACATAGTATCTATGAATGTAAATGGCTCATCCATAATGAAGATATCCTTATTCCTGTAGAGCATTCTTGCAATAGCAAGTCTTTGCCAATATCCCGGAGAGAGATCCATACCCCCTGGGAATGTTTTTCCGAGAAGATGGGATTCTTTGATATTTTGTTTTTTAACAAAATCCTTAACCTTAGAGATATTGTATGCTTTTTTGTAAAGCTCCTCGTCTATCTTTCTTCTTTTATCTGATATAACGATATTTTCAAGTACACTAAAATTGTAATTTACAAAATCTTGAAACGTTACCGCTATCTTTTTTTTCAATTCCCCCCTATCTAGTTCTCTTACGGAATGACCACCAATCTGGAAATCTCCAGACACTACTTGGTACAAACCAGAGAGAATTTTAACAGTAGTGCTCTTTCCTGAACCATCTCCACCAAAGAAAGCTACTTTTTCACCAGGTTTTACAACAACATTTAAATCTTTAAGAATTTTTACACCTGGATCATCTGGGTATGCAAAATCTAGATTAGTAAATTCAAGGGTTGGAGTTCCTTTAGGTAATTTCACCGTCCCATGTTCATGGTCTCCAAATCCTTCATATTCTATTAAGTCGAAAAACTCATCTATATATTCGAGTTTGTTAGCGAGCAATGATACTGTATTAATTATGTTGTAGACACTGTTGTATGCAACATCTACATAGTCATACAGAGCTTTAAAAGTACCAATTGTTAACCTCTGAACAATGGAGAATGCCAAAAGCAATATTACAAAACCAAATTTAAATACCTGGTCTATGATTGAGAAAATTGTCTTGTCTTGGTAGAAGTTAGCTTGTTTTTTTAGATATCCATCTAAGAAGCTATCATATTCTTCTGTGTATCTTCTTTTTAGAAAAGAAAACGTGTCGTTTACTCTTAATTCACAGAAGTTAGAGATTTGCAAAGCAACATTTTGAATGTAGTTGAGGAATTTAAACTTACCAACCGCGTTATCCTGTTCCTTTTTAATCTGCCTTCTTCTTAGGTGTACTGCTATTGTTTCTGGCAAGACCAACACAATTAAGATTAGAGACCACCAACCTGCGACTCCCCATATGATTATTAATGCACCAACGAGTCTTATGACATTACTGAGTATTACAGAGAAATCACTATATGCCGTAATCAATCTTTCTATAGAAAACGCAGGGGCATATGTTAAGTAATCTTGGTATTCTTCTTTTTCTACATCTTGAAGGTTAGATTTGGAAACTTTGGCAATAATCATGTATTTAGCATCTTCCCAAACTTTCTCGTAGATAACATTGAAGAAATAATCTCTTGCTTGCAGACATATCTGGGTTACACCCCAAAGACCTAGTATTAATACCAAATACAGGAATGACTTTGTACCAAGATATTCTGTTAAATTAAAGGTGTCCCATGAGAGTAATATCTTTGCAGTTTCATCAATGAATTTTCCCAAGAGAGTAATACTGTAGAGCTCTGATGCTGTAGATATTACAAAGAGTATATCTCTAGATATTGCTGCTACTGTATATCTCCCATATACAAATGCGAGAGATTTTCTTAATGTGAAGATTTTTTTCTTGTATTTCTGTAGAATCATTTGAATATGATAACATGGGAGAGAGGACAGTTGTATGAGAGATAAAGAATATTTAGAAAATTTAATGTATGAGTTATGGGAGAACCATTTCTGTGATATACCAAGGAAGAACTTGGTTGTTATTAAGTTTGGGAAATATTCAAAGAGACAATTGGGAAGTATTAAGCTTGCAAATGGAAGAACCAAGATAAAGAGTTTGATAAAAAATAAAAGGGATGATTTTTTAACACAGGATGAGAAGAGTATTACGGTTATTACAGTAACTAGATATTTCCAAAGTGAGATTGTTCCAGAGGATATTGTTAGAGCTACTATTGCACACGAGATGTGTCATTATGCTCATGGTTTTAGTTCTCCTCTAGAGAAACAATTTAATAATCCACATCAAGGGAGAGTTATAGATAAAGAGTTAAAGAAAAGAGGGTTGGAACAGCTACAAAAAGATACCGATAAATGGTTGAAGGCTAATTGGGTTAAGATTGTGTATCCATAAAAAGGATTACATCATTCCACCCATACCCATATCAGAACCCATAGGTGCTTTAGATTTTTCTTCAGGTATTTCAGCTACAATTGCCTCTGTAGTTATTAACATAGTACCAACAGATGCTGCATTAACTAATGCTAATCTTGTAACCTTAACTGGATCTGTAATCCCTGCTTCTATCATATTTACATACTCACCTGTCTTAGCATTGAAACCTGTTTTACCAGAACAATTGGCAGCTACTACTGCACCATCCTCACCAGCATTCTCTGCTATCTGTTTAAGAGGTTCACTAAGTATGCTCTTTAGAATATCTATACCAACCTGTTCATCAATATCCTCTAACTTTACATCCTTAAGAACAGACTGTGCATTATGCAATGCCAAACCACCACCAGCAACAACTCCCTCTTCAAGAGCTGCTCTTGTAGCATTAATAGCATCCTCAATTCTCATCCTTTTTTCTTTCGCCTCTGTCTCAGAAGCTGCACCAACCTTTATTACTGCAACACCACCTGCTAACTTTGCTAATCTCTCCTGCAATTTTTCCTTATCGTAATCTGATGTAGTTTTAGATATCTGTGTTTTTATCTCACCAACCCTTGCCTTAATTGATTTGGTACTACCTTTTCCCTCAACAATTACTGTCTTCTCTTTTGTTACAATGACCTTCTTTGCAGAACCTAAATCTGCCATCTCAACCTTGTCCAAGGTATTTCCAAGTTCCTCAGAAATGAATTTTGCATCTGTTAATACACAGATATCTTTAAGCATTTCCTTTTTTCTATCTCCAAATCCAGGGGCCTTTACAGCTACAACGTCTAAAGTTCCTCTTAGCTTGTTTACTACCAATGTTGCAAGCGCCTGATTTTCAATATCTTCAGCAATTATTACCAATGGTCTATCTGCAGCTCCAAGAACCTTCTCGGCTATTGCCTGTATATCTTGAAGGTTGGAAAGCTTCTTGTCGGTTATGAAGATGTATGGGTTGTCCATAACAGTTTCTAGCGTTTCGGCATTATTTACAAAGTATGCGCTTACATAACCGTTATCAAATTCCATACCTTCGGTATATTCAACTTCATCATCGAAGCCCTTTGCTTCTTCTACTGTTATTACGCCATCTTTTCCTACCTTCTCAAAAACTCCACCAATCATGTCTCCCAATTCTTTGTCATTGTTCGCAGAGATTGTTGCTACTTGAGAGATCTCTTCTAATCCAGAAATCTTCTTTGCTTTTCTCTCAAGTTCTTTCACTATCATCTCGACACCTTTATCAATTCCTCTTTTAACAGCGATTGGGTTAGAACCTGCAGAGACATTTCTAAAACCTAAATTTGCAATAGCCTGTGCAAGTACAGCAACTGTTGTAGTCCCGTCTCCTGCAAGATCATTCACCTTGCTTGAAGCTTCTTTTATCATTTCTACACCAACATTTTTAAATGGATCTTTATCTTCTATCTCTTTTGCAACAGTAACCCCATCTTTAGTGATTACCTGTGAACCATAGCTCTTTGCAATTGCAATATTTCTTCCTCTTGGGCCAAGGGTTGTTTTAACTACATTTGAGATTGTATCAACACCCTCTTTAAGAGCTTTTCTAGCATCTTCGTTATATATTATTGATTTTGCCATCTTGTGTATGTGTTAAATTTATTTTATGACTGCGAGTATATCGTCAGTATCTAGTATGAGATATTTAGTTCCATCAATTTCAATTTCTTCTGGGGAATATTTCTTAAAATATATTTTGTCTCCAATAGCTACATTGAAAGATTTTGCTTGTCCTAAAGCAACAACTGTACCAGTTGCAGGTCTTTGTTCATCATTTGCATTTGGAGGTAAAACTAAACCACCTGCTGTCTTCTCTTCTATTACATCTGGTTTTGCTAGGATTCTTTTTCCTAGGGGCATAATGTTAATCTTTTTAGACATATCTGTTAGCAGATTAATTTAATGATTGCTAGAGAATTGTATCACAAGTAATATTGTTGGACAAGCCTAATACACACCTTTTATGACTACATCCTCCTCCAGAAGTTCAATATTTGTTATATTTCTTCCGGAGAAACTATTTTCATTTACAAGTATCAAAGCATCACTAATTCCCTTGTTAATTTTCTCCTTCAGTGGAGAGGAAATGAAAGAAGGAAGGTTGAAATTCCCTAAATACAGACTATCTACATACAACTCTGCTGTTTCTCTATCATCCTTTATTACATCAAATATGAACCAAACATTCCTTATACCAGCAACGGTCATATTTAAATATACCTTCCAGGCTCCTTTTGCAGAATCAACACACATATCTTCTACCACTATATCGTTTTCACCTTTACCAAATTCGGAGGATATCAAATACAAAACTTCTTCTTTTGTGAATTGTATATAATCACTTCTGTCAGAGGAAAATACAAAATCTCTTATTCTTTCATCAAAGGATACCTCATTTAAAGAATTGTTACTCACGCAGCTTTTAGTCGCAAGATTAGAAGCAAACTCTCTTTGCCAAAGAAGATATATGCCCGTTAGAAAAATTGGAAAGAGGATTAATATTACAAGAAAGATTACAAAAATTTTAAACAGTTTCTGCATCTTTCTCCCCCTTACTGAAGAATTTAGAAAATATTGAAACAACTCTACTCTCAAATTTGTCCACCTCTTTTATACCGAAGACCTTAGATCCTACCCAGTAAGAGAGAAGGCCGTATGAACATACTACAGCAGAAAGGACTATGATTGACCATGTTCTTGTAGTATCTAATTGGAAATCAAAAAGCTTAAAAACAAAGTACATACCAATTGCCATTATCAATGTGTTCAATGCTTTTACAAGAATTGGCTTAACTGTTTTCTTCCATGTAATTATCTTTCCTTTTACATTTAACAATACCATAAGAAGAATCATCTCTATGAAATAGGAGACACTAAAACCTAGTGCTAAACCACCCACTGCCAAATCCGAACTACCTCTATCAGAAGACCATCGAATAAAATCTTTTACGAAAGATTTTAGAACTACCAGGAAACCTTCTCCATTTGCTGAAGATATCTGGCTTACCATTTGATCAAATATCGGTCTCCAGTCATAGTAATGACTAAAGAAGTTTGTAAGATAGTAAGCTAAGAATATATTAACCAAAATACTAACTACAATAGCAATCAATGGAAGCCATGTTTCCTTAAGAGCATAGAATGCTCTTAGTACTATCTGTGCTACTGTTTGTCCAATTATAGAAAAACCTAAAAGTACAAGACACCATGCAGTTAAAATTGTTGCTCTCCAGTCAAAAGCTCCAGAACCGTATACTAAACGAACAACTGGAAGTCTAAGTATCATCATCATGGCAACAATTGGAAATACAACATACAAAGCAAACTGTATGGAGGAATCTAAAATTTTAACAAACTTTTTTCTATCTCCATTATGTTGTGCTAAATCTGGTAATGCTACTTGTGCTACAGCACTTCCAATGATGTTAATTGGAAACAGATGTAAACTGATAGCAAATCTATACGCACTAAGAGCACCAGCCGCAAGAGAGAAACTAATCAAAGTATTTACCAATCCATTTATCTGCTCTCCTAAAATACCAATTGTTCTTGGAATAGCTAACTTGATTGTTCTCCATATATGAATATCTCCAAATGCATTTCTGAAGTATCCGGGGCTAAGTGAGAAACCCTTTTGGAAATGCTTTGCGAACTTAGGAAACTGTACTAAGAGATGTAACACAGAACTAATTACTGTAGATATTGCGATACCCTCTACTCCTAAGTTTCCAAATACAACAAAGAGGATAGGGCCAATTATCATTCCTAAGTTGTAGAAAAGAGGCGCAAGAGAGGTTGTTAAGAATTCCTTCTTTATCTGTAGATATGCCGTTACGAGACTACTTGTAGCCAAAAGAATTGGAGAAAGAAGCATTAATCTAGTTAGAGTCACAAATGTATGGAAATCTGCAGTGGTTATTCTCTCGGAGAGATCTAAGAATTTTTGAAGTACATCTGAATTGAGAATAAAGTTTGTAATCGCTGGCGTAAAGACAAAGAACAAGGCTGCAATTAAAAGACAGGTCGCAGTAAGGACAATAAAGAGGTAATTGAAGAAACGATCTAAACTCTCCTTCCCTTTTTTGTAAAAGATTTCTGAGAATATTGGAATAATTGCTGCGTTGATAGAGCCTGCAACAAGAATTGTAAATATCATATCTGGGATAGTGAATGCAGCCCAGAAAATATCTAATTCGTGAGATACACCGAAGAGCTGAGCAATGGTTCTTAATTTTAGAAAACCAAGAATCTTTGTTATGAAGAGAAGAAGCATTACAAAAAATATACTGTTCTTCTTTAGCCCTAACTTTGTCATTTAGTTTGTGTCATGTTTAAGTTCAATTGTGCGAATAATATCATAATTTAAAGAGAAATTTTTATCAATTAATTTGTTTTTAATTTTTTACTGATAAATTTAGTTATGTTCTCTTCTTTTTTAGACTTGGCATATCCTAAATCTTGCCATATTTGCGGGAAATACGGAGGATATCTTTGTGATACCTGCAAGAAGATCTTTAAAAGAAATCTTCCTGAATGTTATATATGCCGAAGAATATCTCCAAATTACAATACACATACACAATGTAAATGTACTAACTCTCTCGACCAAGTGATTGTTGGATGGGAATACAACAAAGTCTCTTCAAAGATTCTCAAAAGTTACAAATACAAAGGCGCTAGGGATATTGCAAAATCTTTGTCAGAATTTTTAATCCAGAGTATTGGGAACGTTAATTTTAGAAACACCCTTCTTACCTCCGTACCTATATCTTTTTTAAGACGGAACGAGAGAGGATTTAACCAAACAGAATTACTAGTTGAGATTATTTCCAAACATTATGACTGTGATTTTTCTCTAGATTTAATAGGAAGGAAGATAGAGAAAGGTCATCAATCGTTAAGAGACAGAGAGAGTAGATTAATGGTAGAAAATTCTGACTTTTACATTAAAAATACATCATTATTAAAAAAATACGATTCTGTGACAATTTTGGATGATGTAATTACAACTGGAAAAACCCTAGAAAGTATTTCTAGAATAATTAAAGAAGAACAGAATGGAAATTACTCTGTGAATGCACTCTGCCTATTCAGAGGCAAACCCTACTACTCTTGAGGAACAGTTGGTTCGGTGCTCTCGGCCACATCTTCCTTCGTATCTTTAGCTAATTCATTCAATTGCTTAGATATTTCTTTATAGGTATCTATACCCGTATTTCCTTGCATTTCCAATATCTTTTTAGCTGCCTTCAGATATGATTCATAAACTTCAAGATTTCCCTTCTCTTTGTTTATCTCACCGGCCAAAAGAATCGATGCTACATGCTGTGGATTAATTCCTAGAACTTGAGTTAGTGCAGAAAGCGCACCATCTTTGTCTCCGTTTATTATATTTATCTGCGCTTTGTAGTAATACAATTCAAAGTTCAGAGGATTTAATTCTATCGCTTTTTCTAGAGAGTAAAGCGCATCTGCAGAATAATCATAGAAGCCAAGACCAACTAATCCCATATACACCCTTGCTCTAGCTTCCCAGTTAGCATAAATACTTGGGCTTCTATCTATACTCTTTCGAATATAATCTATGGCATAATTCTTCCACTGCCCAATCTCTTTAATTATGGAATTTGTTTCCTCTGTTTCTTTCTCTTTTGAATATCTTTCAGCCGCTATCCCTACCTGTTCAAGATACATTAATCCTAATTTTCTGCTCACAAGTGGATCATTGTCGTCAAACTTTAAAGCCTTTGTGTAATAACCAGACATTCGCTTTACAAAGTCCTCCCTCTGCCCAGATGAAGGATCCTGTTCAGCATACAATTTCTTCTGCTCAGAATAATATGACTCAGCTCTCAATAAATATGCACTCGAGATTATCTTCGAACCCCAAAATACAAGCAAGCTTGAGCCGATTAATACTGTGACAACGGTAAGGAATACATTCATATTATATACAGCTTTTCCAGATTCTACTCTTGAGGATACATTTGTAGCCCAAAGTTTAAACACAAATTTATCTCCACTACCTTTCCCAAGAATATCTTTCAGAACAGAATGGAGAGAGATTATTACAAACAGAAGAAGAATTACAAGAACGGAATATGCAACAAACAAAGAAGCAAGGAATAAAAAGATGAGGGTGAAATCAATAATTACAAGAAAGAATGCAGCATTATCCTCTTGATACAATCTGAATTTTCTAAAATCATCCCTTAATTGCTTCGCTAACAGGAATCCAAAGAATATCCATGCTGCCAACCAAATTAATCCACCATTTGAGAATTTAGTAAACAACTCGTTACCTGAAAAATAGAAATTCACACTGTTGAAGGAAAGAAGTGCATCATTTAAAGGTTTGAATAAATTGTAAGCAATAGTGTATGTATCAACTCCAAGACCAAACAAACCCTTCCACAAAGAATCTATGAAAACCGATGCTGCAATTATCCATGAGATATCTGCTCCAAGAGAAACTTCTGCTACAAGTTCGACTCCTTTAGGAATAATTATTGCTCTAAGTGATGGGATCTGAAGAAGTATCACTGGAATCACGATTGTGAGAAGTATGCTAATGAACAAAATTGTGAGATCTCTTTTTAATCCACGTCCAATCTTTAATCTTGATGTTCCAAAGATCAACACAAGAATTATAATTACAGCAAAAAGTATAAGCAATGCTAGTCCCTGATGGATAGAAAATACCCAGAGATTTACAATACCAGAAACGAGAAAGACATAACACAGCGTCATCGCTATGCTAGCACCACCTCTTCTTAACATACGCTCTCCTATGATTCCAAGAGATAGTAATATGCTAATCATATTTATCAATACATGAACCTTTTCTGATCTAAGAAGTGGTAAACCTGCCTGATGCATTTCTTTGTATATTGGAATACTCGACCATATATTTGTACCCAAAAAAGAGAAAATACTTAGGATATTTGCGATGAACATTCCTCCTAAGAAAGAAAGTATTACCATTTTTATATCCTTCATATTGTGTATAAAGGTTCTGGCAGCAAATGAAACAAGTATTACCGCTATGAAAACTATTAATCCAGAACCAAGCCTATTATCTACGCCCCATATACTGGTATTTATATCTTCTGATAACAAAGTAGATAGTGTTAGAGAGCCTAATATCGAGAATGAACCGATATCTAAGAGACCTTTTATAAATGTTACTTTACCATCCCAAATCAGCTTAATGATTTCAATTCCTACAATTACTGTTGAGAATATCAATATGACCAAGGACATACTTTTCTCAGTCCAATCCCATGGGAATGGAATAATAGAGAGTGGAAGAATAAAAAGCATACCAAGAAAAAGATACTTTTGGATTGTTGAAAGTCCTATTTTTTCTTTCTTTGTGCTATCTGAATCTCTAAGCATATTTTGGCAGTATAGGAAATATTATTCCATTTATCCTACCATAAAAAAAAGAGGAGACCAACAGTCTCCTCTTAATTCCCAGAGCAAAAGATTAGTCAACTACTTCACCCTCTTTGACCTCATCGTCTTTCTTTTCCTCTTTCTTATCTTCTTTCTTCTCCTCATCCTTTGGCTTATTCTCTTGAGCTGCTTTCTCGTACATCTTTTTCCCAACCTCCTGCATTTTATCCATAAGTTCTTCTGTTTTCTTTTTTACTTCTTCTAGATCAAAGTCCTCTTTTTCGATAATCTTCTTAAGCTCTTCAGATTTTTCCTCAAGCTCTTCTTTCTCGGAAGACTCGACCTTGTCTCCATTCTCTTTGATCAGCTTCTCAACACCAAAGCATAGGGTGTCTGCTTCATTTCTAGTTTCTGCTCTTTCTTTCTTCTTCTTGTCCTCTTCTGCATTCTTTTGGGCATCTTCTACCATCTTTTCAATCTCTTCATCCTTAAGTCCAGTTGATGCAGTGATTGTAATTTTTTGTTCTTTCTTTGTAGCAAGATCTACTGCTTTAACATTTAAGATACCGTTTGCATCAATTGAGAAAGAAACCTCTATCTGAGGGACTCCTCTTGGTGCAGGTGGGATACCATCTAAGATGAATCTTCCTAATGTCTTGTTATCTGCAGCCATTTCTCTTTCTCCCTGAAGAATATGAATCTCTACACCTGGTTGACTATCTGCAGCTGTTGAGAATATCTGTTTCTTCTCGACTGGGATAGTGGTATTTTTCTCTATTAGTTTTGTCATAATTCCTCCAAGAGTTTCCAGTCCCAAAGAAAGCGGTGTTACATCTAAGAGAGTAATATCTTTTACATCTCCACCAAGGACACCTCCCTGGATAGCAGCACCAACACCTACAACTTCATCTGGATTTACACCTTTATTCGCTTCTTTACCAAAAAGTTCTTCTACCTTTTTAATAACCGCTGGCATTCTTGTCATACCACCAACCAAAAGAACTTCGTCGATATCCTTTATTGAAAGTCCTGCATCTTTAAGAGCTTTTTTGCATGGTTCAACAGTTCTTTCAATTAAATCTCCTGTTAATTTTTCTAACTCTGATCTTGTTAGTTTCTCTCTCAAATGCTTTGGTCCATTTGCATCTGCAGTAATGTAAGGGATATTTATCTCTGTCTCTTCTGAGGTAGATAATTCAACCTTTGCTTTTTCTGCGAATTCCCTCAATCTCTGGAGAGATGTTCTGTCATTTCTTAGATCAATTCCTTCTTTTGCTTTAAATTGGTCTGCAAGAAAATCTATAATCTTTTGGTCAAAGTCATCTCCACCAAGATGGGTATCACCATTTGTAGATAGTACTTCAAAGACACCATCGCCAATCTCTAATATGGAGATATCGAATGTACCACCTCCAAGATCAAAGATTGCGACCTTTTCTTCTTTACCTTTTTCTACACCATATGCTAGAGCTGCTGCCGTTGGTTCATTTACAATCCTTTTAACATCTAATCCTGCAATTTTACCTGCATCTTTAGTCGCCTGCCTTTGAGAGTCATCGAAATATGCTGGTACAGTTATTACTGCTTCCTTAACTTCTTCTCCTAAGAAATCTTCTGCATCTTTTTTCATCTTTGCGAGAATCTTTGCAGAAATCTCCTGTGGGGAATACCATTTGTCTTTCATTTGTACCTCTACACCACCTGACTCTGATTTTCTCATTTCGAAAGGAAGAAGTTCTTTGTCCTTCTTAACCTCTGAGTCATCCCATGATCTACCGATTAATCTCTTTACAGAGTAAATTGTACCCTCAGGATTTGTTACAGCCTGATTTTTTGCAGGGTTTCCTACAAGCACTTCCCCTTTGTCACCAATTGCAACAATGGATGGGGTTAATCTACCACCCTGTGCATTTGGAATTACATTTGGTTTTCCACCTTCCATGTAAGCCATTACGGAGTTTGTAGTTCCGAGATCTATTCCTATTATTTTTGACATAATATTTGTTAATAAAAATTTATATTTATTTTGAAACAACAACACGAGCTGGTTTAATTACTGTGTTGTCTAATATATAACCTGGTTGTACCAAGTCATATATTTCACCACTTTTTCCACCTTCTACGGTTGCTACTGCTTCATGTATTGCAGGGTCAAATTTATCTCCCTTAACTGGCAGATATTGTTTTACCCCTATCTCTGTAAATGCTTTTTCCAAGCTTTCTATTGTTGCAAGGATTCCATCTAGCCAAGATTTAGTTTGTTCATCCAGTTTTAATTCTTTGCTTGCCTTAAGAGCTAGATTTAGTGCATCAAGAGAAGGGATTACAGATTCACTTAAGGATTTTTTTAATTGAAAATATCTAATCTCATTTCTCTTCTCGGAGTTTTTTACAAGATTTTGATAATCCGCCAATGCTCTTAGCATCTGTTCTTGAATTACTAATTTCTCATCTTCAAGTTTATCTATGGTTAGTGCTAATTCTTTTATTTTTTTACTTTCTAATTCTTTCTTCATATTCTTTGTACTTAAATTATCTCCATCCAGACATAGCGTTTTCTAAAGAACTTTTTATCTCTCTTAATGCTGGAATTACTTTAGAGTAATCCATTCTCTTAGAACCAATTACTCCAACATATGATTCATCTTTCCCCCAGAAAGGGATTTTGGTAAATGCCATTGCACAATTTTGTAGTGTACCTACGCCTGATTCTCCACCAATGAGGAGAGAGACTCCAGAGCCAGCATATTTTTTAGCCATGTTCTTAAGAAAGACATCATCTTCCAAAATACTGATTACACTTTTTATTTTTTCAATTGATTGGAATTCGTCGAATGCAAGTATATTTGCTAAACCGTAATATCTTACATCTTCATCAAGGATTAAGAATACAACAGAGTCTGTTTCTTTTGATAATATTTGTAGTATTGATTTGATGACAATATCCTTAGAAAATCTGTCCCTGAATATTCCTTGTCTTATTTCCCCAGATACAAGTGGACTCAAAGATGATCTATCTATTATCTTAGACACATATAGTCTCAGTGCTTGGTCTGTTGGTAACCTTCCTGAAGATATGTGGTTCTTTTCCAAGAGTCCTAGTGCCATTAATTTGACCATTTCATTTCTAATGGTTGCGGAACTTACTCCAAGATGATACTTTTCGACCAATGAAAGTGAACCGACTTCATTTGCATCTCCCATGAACTCTTTAATTATTGCCATTAGAATGGCATTTTGTCTCTCTGTGATATCCACTTTTAGCAGATACTAAGTTTAGGTGCTAAAGTATATATTGGAAAAGTTTAGGTGTCAAATATTTCCTGAATTATTGTCAAATCCCCCATTCTTTGATATACTCCTATCCATTATGGAAAAGATTGTACTAACAAAAAGAAACATTATCGGGAACAAAAGTAAGAACCTTTTGAAAGAAAATATTACCCCTGCAGTTATATATAACTCTAAGGGTGAGTCTACAAATATTCAACTTGATTCGAAGACAGCAGGACAGATAACAAGAGAGGCAACCTCTACAACAATCTACGATATTGATATGGAAGGTAAGTCAGCAAAGGTAGTAGTCAAAGAGATAGATTTTAATCCAAGAACAGAAGAATTAAGACATATTTCTTTTTTTGAGATTGATGAATCTAAACCAATGGTATTTACAATACCTTTCCACATCATTGGTATTTCCCCAGCAGTAAAGAA
>CAZOFW010000001.1:0-25937 GCA_964579365.1 uncultured Candidatus Saccharibacteria bacterium | reverse complement strand
CAATGGTATTTACAATACCTTTCCACATCATTGGTATTTCCCCAGCAGTAAAGAACAACCTAGGTGTTTTGATTGAGGCATTAGATAGTATTGAAGTTAGATGTTTACTGTCTGACCTTAAACCATTCATTGAGATAGATATTTCTGGATTAGAGCATCCTGGACAGAGTATTGCTGTTGAAGATATTAGACTTCCAGATGGGATGAACCTCATAAACGAAGATACAAAGAAATCTACAATTATTACTATCACTGAACCTCAGAAGGAAGAGGAAGTCATAGCTCCAGTAGCAGTAGAAGGAGAAGAAGATGCAGTAGTAGAAGGAGAAGAGGGTGCAGAAGTAGCTACAGAAGAGACACCAGAAGCTTAATCTTCATATATTCTTCTAGAATAGGTATAATATCCCATGATTTCAGTAATTATAACCTCTCTTAAAGAGCCAAAAACCATTGGTAAGTGTATTCAGTGTATCGCAGAGAAAAAATATTCAGGAATTACAAAACCGTTTGAGATAATACAAGTATCTCCAGATGAGCTTACACTTAAAGCTGGTAGAAAGATGGCTAATATACTTAAGCTATCCAAGAGTGAATATCATCACATTATAGATCCCCATAAAGGTAAACCATATGCCCTTAAGCTTGCTCTTAAAAAGGCAAAGGGAGAAATCATCATCCTTACAGATGGAGATACCTTCTTTGAAGCAAATGCTGTTGAGGAGATGGTAAAACCGTTTGAGAATGAAAAAGTGGGAGGAGTAAGTGGAAGACCAGTATCTCAAGATAGTAGAGATAATATCTTTGGATATTGGGGACATCTACTTTCAGAGTCAGGAGACCACAGAAGAAGAAATACTATGCAAGAAACAGATGGATACTACATCAGTACAGAAACTTTCTTCCCGATGAGTGGATATATCATGGCTATGAGGAATGTAAATTTAGAGGTTCCCGACAATGTCCTCTCGGATGATGCATACATATCATATTCCTTGAGAAACAAAGGCCTTGAGATTGCATACAATCCAAATGCCATTTGTTATGTAAAATATCCAACCAATTTAAAAGATTACTACAAACAGAAAGTTAGATCTTTAGGAGGATTTAAACAGTTGAAAAAGTTTGGTGTATTTAAAAAAGATAAGCAGAGTAGAAGTTTCTTTATTGAACTTCCTTATGCATTTTTTGTACTTAAATATCCTAAAAACCTCAAGGAATTTATTTGGTCCCTGTGTTTATTCCCAATACGATTAATGACTTGGATAAAGATATTTTGGGAAAGAGATATATTACAGAAGGATATGCCTTCTACAGGTTGGGAGAGAATAGAGAGTACTAAGTAATCCTATATATTATTAAATATAAAATAAAAAGAGGGCTTACGCCCCCTTCTAATAGTCTAACTTTGTACTTAAGATTACCACTTAAAATGTGCAAACGCTTTATTAGCTTCTGCCATTCTCTCTGTATCCTGTTTCTTCCTTATTGCTTCTCCCTCACCGTTATATCCATTTAGAAGCTCTGTTGCCAATGTTTTGTCAAATGATGTGCCTGATTTAGCTCTAGAGGTATCTACAATCCATCTGATAGCAAGTGTCTCCTGTCTTCTTGGAGATACAGGTACTGGAACTTGATAGTTAGCACCCCCTACTCTTCTAGCTCTAATTTCAAGAGCTGGTTTTACATTTTCTACTACTCTAGCAATGAATGTTGCAATATCTTTCTCCTTTGCACTCTCTGCTGCACTTTCCAATGCTGTATATACCAAATCCTCGGCAGTTGTTTTTTTGCCATCTTGCATTACCTTGTTTATTAATCTGGAGATAGTAATATTACCATACTTTCTGTCTCCTACTTGTTCTCTTTTTTTTGCTCTTTTTCCTCTCATTATTATATTTCTTAATTAAAACTAGTCTGCATTCTTAGGTGATTTAGCTCCATACTTTGACCTTGCTTTCTTTCTTCCCTGTACACCAGCTGTATCATACTTACCTCTTACAACGATGTATTTAACACCTGGGAGATCTCTCTTTCTTCCTGCTTTTACAAGAACTACAGAGTGCTCCTGAAGGTTATGTCCCTCTCCTGGAATGTATGCCGTGATCTCCATACCATTGGAAAGTCTTACTCTTGCTACTTTTCTTAAAGCAGAGTTAGGTTTCTTTGGCGTCATTGTTTTTACCTGAAGACATACACCTCTTTTAAAAGGATTCTTCTCTCTTGCGTATCTATTTTTAAGAGGGTTAAAGTTTGTAGCAAGTGCTATGTGCTTTATTCTCTTTGCTTTAGATTTTCTAGGTTTTCTTATTAATTGGTTAATAGTTGGCATGGTCGGTATTATATAACAAAATCAATTAAAAATTAAGCTCTGCTACATCATTTATCTCTTTTATCTCAGCTCCAGCTCCTACAGGTATTAATCTTCCGATTATTACATTCTCTTTCATACCTCTCAAGAAGTCTGTTTTGCCTAATATAGCACTGCTTGTAAGAACTCTTACCTGCTCTTGGAATGACATTGCTGACAAGAAACCTTCTGTATTTAGAGATGATGTCTTTATTCCGAATAGCTTTGGAGTTACCAATGCTATGTTCTTTCCTTGGCTTAGTAACAGTCTATTCTTTGCATCTGCAAGGAATCTATTTACAGGTGACCCCACTAGAGAATCTGTATCTCCAGACTCTTCTACTTTTCCAAGTCTTGCCATCTGTCTTAGAATTATTTCCAAATGGATATCATCTATTGGGACTCCCTGCTCATTGAATACTCTTTGTACTTCATCAAGGATATATTTCTGTGCTGTAATGATGTCTGCTACTACAGACAATTTCTTAGGATCTACTGAACCCTCTACTAATTGCTGTCCTGCTTTTATTGTTTCTCCTTCTTCAACAAGTATGGATACACCCGGAAGTACAGAAATTATCTCCTCTGCCTTGATTGCTCCATTTATTTCCATTATTCCACCCTCTATGCTTACTTTTCCGTCGAAAGGAGCCTGTCTCTCAGCTTCTTCTGCATCTATGAAGATTATCTGTCCCGCTTTGACCTCTTGGTCATTCTCAACAAGAACCTTCTTAGCTTTAGATACAACATAGAATCTTGTACTTCTCTTCTCTCCTGAAATAGAGATTGTTGCTGATTCATCCTCTGCAATTTCAATATGTACTTTTCCGTCTATGGAAGCAATATCTGCTTCTGCTTTTGGAGTTCTAGCCTCAAACAACTCTTCGATTCTTGGAAGACCCTGTGTGATATCGATCTTAGCAACACCACCCTTGTGGAAGGTCTGCATAGTCATCTGTGTACCTGGTTCTCCAATTGATTGTGCTGCTATTACACCTACTGCTTTACCCATTTCAATCTCTTGTCCATTCTCCAGATTTAATCCATAACATTTCTTACATATTCCAAGTGGTGAGTTACATAGCAATGGAGATCTTACAGATATTTCATTTACGCTAGATTTATCTATCTCCATAGCCATTTCTTTTGTTATTGGCTCATTCTTCTTTGCAACAACCTTTTTACCTATCTTAATATCTTGTGCTGGAACTCTTCCAAAGATTCTATCTACGAAGTCCATTCTTCTGTCATCATCTCTCTTAAGTAGAAGACCTTCACCCTCATAACCACAGTCATCTTCTCTTACAATTACATCATGTGCGACATCTACTAACTTTCTTGTCATGTAACCAGAAGAAGATGTCTTAAGTGATCTATCTGCGATACCTTTTCTACCACCATTTGCAGCTACAAAGTATTCGAACGCACTCAAACCATCTCTATAGTTACTCTTGATAGGCATAGGTACCCAGTTTCCTCTTGAATCTCTAACAACACCTTTGATTGTTAATACCTGTCTTGCCTGAATCTTTCCACCATTAGCACCTGACTCAACCATTTCGAATACAGGATTATTCTTTTCTAATTTCTGCCATGCTTTTTCTGCTAATTCATTTGAGAAGTCATCCCACATATTTGTAGAGATATTTATCTTCTCATTCTTAGTCATCAATCCTTGTAAGTAGTTCTCCTGTAGTTGCTCATCTTTATCTTCCATCTTCTTAAGCTCGGATGCCATATCAAAATCGACATTACAGTCAGCCATTGAGAAAGAGAACCCTAAGTCTGTTGCATATTTAAATCCTAAAAGCTTCATATTATCCAAAAGCTCTACTACATCTTCCATAGGTCTTGAGTTCTTAATGTCGTCAATTATTCTCATAACTGTTTTAACATTTACTCTGTCATTTAAGAATTTGTAATCTTCTGGAAGAATGCTGTTAAATATTACTCTACCAACTGATGTATTTAATCTCTCACCCTTAGCTCTTACAATTATCTCTTCTTTAATACTGATTAATTCTCTCTCATATGCTTTTATTGCACTTTCTACTGATTCATATGCTTTTGGATTTTTCTTTGGCTCAAAATCTGTCATTAGGTAGAATCCAAGTAACATGTCCTTTGCAGGACTTGCTAGTACCTGACCATTAGAGATATTTACAATGCTCTTTGAAGACATCATTTCTCTCTCTGCTTCTTTTCTAGCCTCATCGGTTAGAAGAATATGTACAGCCATTTGGTCTCCATCGAAGTCTGCATTAAATGCTTTACATACCATTGGGTGTATTCTGATTGCTTCTCCCTCTACAAGTTTTGGATAGAAACCCTGTACACTATATTTATGTAATGTAGGTGCACGATTTAGAAGTACAGGTTTGTTCTTAATTACTTCCTCTAATATATCCCAGATCAAATCTTGCTCTTCTTCTATCATTTCTTTAGCCATTCTTACATTTGGAGCAATTTCTCTTATGAGTAATTGCTGTATTACAAATGGTTTGAACATTTCTAATGCTACAGACTTTGGAAGTCCACATTGATCAAATTTCAAACTTGGATCTCCATCTATAACTGCACGACCAGAATAGTCAACACGTTTTCCAAGAAGATTTTTTCTAAAGATACCTTTTTTTCCTCTCAAATCATCTGTTAGTGACTGGTATGGTAATCTCTTGTTATTCATCATAGCTTTTGATGGTCTATGTGAGTTGTCTATCAAAGCATCTACCGACTCTTGTAACATTCTCTTCTCATTTCTCAAGATTACATCTGGTGCTCCAATCTCAATTAATCTTCTTAAACGATTGTTTCTGTTAATAATTCTTCTGTAAAGATCGTTAAGATCTGAAGTTGCGAATTTACCACCTGACAAAGGAATGATTGGTCTAAGTTCTGGAGGTAAAACTGGAAGAGTAGTTATAATCATCCATCCTGGATTTAGATTATTCTTTTTAAACCCTTCTAGGTATTGTATTCTTCTTATTGTAGCTAGTTTTCTCTCACCTTTCTCTTTCTCAGCTCTCTTTCTTAACTTCCCAATCTCTTTTTCCAAATCTAAGTTCTCAAGTAATTTCTTGATTGCCTCAGCTCCCATCATAGCTTCAAAGAAGAGTAAATCTCTCTCCTCTAAATCCATATATTCATCCTCTGAGAGTACTGTTCCAACCTTTAATTTCTCAATAACAAGAAGAACTTTTGTATATGCTGACTCTAATTCTTCCTCTCTCTCTGCAAATTCTCTTCTAACTTTTGCTAACCCCTGTTTTCTACTATGCTCAATCTGACTTACTTTGAATTCAAAATTCTTTGCTTTACTCTTTTTAACTTCTTTTATCTGAGCATCATACATCTCACCAGTCATTTTTAACTCTTCTTCTAACTGGGTAGTTAACAGTGTCATCTCTTCTTCTTTTTGTGCATTTGCTTTCTCAATCATCTCAGCTTTCTTATTCTTTTCTACATTTATGACCATGTATCTGGTGTAGTAGATAACAGAAAGAAGCTTTTTGTGAGAGATATTTAACACAATAGACATCTTGTTTGGAATACCATATGCAAACCAGACATGAGCAACAGGAACACATAATTCAAGGTGTCCCATTCTCTCTCTTCTTACATCCTGAGTTGTAACTTCTACTCCACACTTGTCACAAACAATCCCTTTATATCTGATTTTCTTGTATTTTCCACAGTAGCATTCATAGTTCTTGGTTGGTCCAAAGATCTTCTCACAGAAAAGGCCATCTGGTTCTGCTCTGAATGTACGATAGTTGATTGTCTCAGCTTTTGTAACCTCTCCGTAAGACCAGTTAAGAATCTGCTCTGGAGAAGCCAATGTAAGCTTCAAGATATCTACTTCGTTTAGATTTTTCTTTTCGTTAAATATTTTCTTCATTTTGTGCTACCTCCTCTTCTTCTGTCGAAGATTTACTTGAAATTAAATCCATATTCAAACATAGTGCATTGAATTCCTTAGAGAGTACTTTAAATGATTCTGGAATGTTTACATTCTCAATCTTCTCTCCATGAATAATTGCTTTGTAAGCTGCGGATCTTCCCTTAACATCATCAGATTTAATGGTTAACATTTCCTGAAGTGCATAAGGTGCTCCGTGTGCCTCTAGTGCCCAGACTTCCATTTCTCCGAATCTCTGTCCACCCATTTGTGCTTTTCCACCAAGTGGTTGCTGAGATACTGCAGTGTATGGTCCTGTAGATCTAGCATGTACTTTCTCGTCTGCAATATGATGTAGTTTTAGTACATACTTAATTCCTACTGCAATTTGTCTTGGGAATTTCTTTCCTGTTCTTCCATCATACAAAGTAATCTTCTCGTTCATTTCCAAACCTTGTTTCTTTAATTCTGCTTTTAACCATTCATCATTCTTACCTTCAAATATTGGGAATGCTAATTTCTCACCCAATTCTTTTGCATATCTTCCATAATGAATCTCTTGAGCCTGTCCCATGTTCATTCTCTTTAGGAATGTTGGTGTTAGAACTAAATCTACAGGTTCTCCATCTTCTGTGAAAGGCATATCTTCGATAGGTCTAATTGCAGCAACAGTATTTTTGTCTCCGTGTCTTCCTGCAATTTTGTCTCCGAAGTTAATCTTTTTAGTATTTGCTACCCATACCTTTACTTCCTGTAAGACTCCTGGAGAAAGTTTGTCTCCTTTGTCTGCAGCAAGTATCTGGCTTCTAATTACAATTCCATCTTCTCCATGTGGGATTCTCAATGAGTTATCTCTAACATCGCTTGCAGATTCTCCGAAGATTGCTCTTAGAAGTCTCTCTTCTGCTGTTAATTCTTTTTCTCCTCTTGGAGCAACTACACCTACTAATATATCTCCAGATTTAACTCTTACACCGTTTCTTACAATACCCATTGAATCAAGTTTCTGAAGTATTCTGTCATTAACATGTGGGATATCTGCAGTGATTACCTCTGGTCCTAGTTCTGTGTCTCTAATCTCAACTGTATATTCTCTGATGTGTACAGATGTCAAAAGGTCATCTCTTACAATTCTTTCGGAAATGATAACTGAATCCTCGTAGTTGTATCCCTCGTAGAACATGAGTGCTGCTTTAAGGTTAATACCCAAAGCGAGTTCTCCGTTAATCATGGTTGGACCATCAACAAGAATATCTTCTTTTTTAAATTTGTCTCCTACATTCAATACTGGTTTCTGAGAGAAACATCTGTTGTCATTACTTCTGTAGAATGAAACAAGATCGTAATCTTTAACTCCTAGCTTTTTGTATTTAACAGACATTTTCTTTGCATCAACATAGTAAACTTCTCCATCATCTTCTGCATATATTCCCCATAGAGACTGTTTCGCAACAACCTCTTCTAATCCTGTACCAATAAGTGGAGACTCCTGCTTTACAAGAGGAACGGCCTGTCTTTGCTGATTTGCTCCTACTAAAGCTCTCATTGCATCATTGTGAGAAACAAAAGGAACCAATGCCATACCTAATCCTGCTTGCTGACTTGCAAGAAGATCTACATAGTCTACTGTATTTACATCCTCAAGCATAAAGTCACCTTTATGTCTGACAGGTACTATTGTATCTATGATATTTCCGAATTCATCGGTATTAATAGTTGCTGTTGAGATGAAATGATCTTCCTCTTCCATCGCATCAAAGTAAATTACTTCCTCATCGATAAATGGTTTTACTTTTACATTTTTAATGTCTTTCTGCTCAACGACTTTTTTGACTAACTCTTCTGTTAGAAGTGTTCCTACTTTAGCAAGAACTTTCTTTCCAGATTTAATATCTTCCGAAGCTACCTTGTTAAGTAATTTTGTTTTGCTATTCTGTACCTCGTGTAGAACTTTTCTGTAAGGAGCTGAAAGGAATCCAAATTCATTTATCTTTGCTAACATCGCCAACTGTGTAACAACACCAATACTTGCACTCTCTGGACTTGTTACTGGGTCAAACTTAGAGTACTGGGAATTATGTACCTCTCTGATTGAGAATGTTGCTCTATCTTTGGAGATACCTCCTGGTCCACCTGCGGTTACTTTTCTCTTGTTTTCTAATTCGGAAAGAATATTTGTCTGTTCCATGAATGTTGAAAGTGCGTTTGCACCAAAGAAAGACTGAATAGAAGCAGCAATTGGTTTTGTACCAACAAGCATTGAAGGAGTAACCTTCGCATCCTGTCCGTACATACTCATCTTATCTTTAATATTCTTTTCTAATCTTCTGATACCTGCATTTAACTGTCTCTCAAGAATTTCTCCAACACTTCTGATTCTTCTATTACATAGATGATCTATATCGTCAGCTGGAATTACACCATTGTTAATCTGGATTAATCTTTTTACTATTAATACAAGATCCTTTGGGTAAAGCATAACCTCTTCTGGTTTGTTGATATCACATGTAGTACCTAGTTTTCTATTTAATTGGTATCTACCAATCTTGCCTAAATCGAATTTTCTTATATTAAAGAAGTTACTCTTAATATATTTCTCTGCACTTTCTAGTGTTACTGATTCGTCTGGTCTTAATTTGTTGTATATACTTATGACAGCCTCTTCCTTATTCTTTGTAAAATCTCTTGCAAGAGTTGCCTCTATATATTTGTATTCGTTATGTGTATCTACATCTGCAAAAAGTTTTCTAATTTCATCATCACCTTCCCATCCTAGAACTCTCAAAAGCTCTGTGATCAAGACCTTAGGTCTTTTTGGAAGTATTCTCATTGAGATTACATTATGTTTGTTAGTATCTATCTCATACCATGGACCTCTTCCAGGCATAAGTCTAACTTTATGTAATGTTCTAAGTGGTAATTTGTCTGATTCCTCATACAAAACTCCCTCAGCTCTTACAATCTGATGTGTTACGACTCTTCTTACTCCATTGAAAACAAAAACTCCATCACTTGTCATTACTGGAAGATCTGTTATGAATATCTCCTGCTCTTTAATCTCACCTGTTTTATTATTTAGAAGTTGTACCTTGGCATATACTGGAACCTCGTAAGAGAGACCCTTAATTATTGCTTCGTCTATAGTTCTGTATGGTTGACCGTATCTGAAATCTTTAAACTCCAAAGTCCACATTTTCTCCATATTATCCTTAACAGGATTAATATCGGCAAAAAGTCTTTGAAAACCATTCTCGTAGAAATCTTTAAAAGAGGAAATCTGAGCTTCAATCAAATTAGGAAATTCAATCCCACCGGAGTAGTTTAATCCCAAATCTAATCTTCCGGCCTTATTACGTTGAGGTTTAATCATAAAGCGATATTTATACTTAATGTTATAACATTATTCTTACAAGCTTTCATGTTTATGACTCATGCGAGCCATACAAAAAACATCGCATTGTAAGCAAAAACAACGGAACTCGAAGGATATTATCATATTTACCACTATTAGTCAAAGGTTTTTCGCATAATTAATATATTATTTGCACTAGACCTTTGAACCATATTTATATATTATATTTTAGTCTTTGTAAAAAACTTCTTATTATCTTATTATTTATTATATAATAAACAAATGCCCAGACAAAAGAAAAAAGAAAAATTAACTATTCAAAGTGGCGAAACCAAGATATTAATAGGAATAATCCTGTTTGTATTAGGTTTAGCTATCGGAATATCTTCATTTATGCCACTTACATCCCCACTTTTTAATCAAGTAACACTTAAGCTTGGATACTCTTCGATTGCATGGGGACTATTCCTACTATATATATCCTTCTTTTTACTTACAAAAAGCAAAAAGTTTAAATCTTGGAAACAGGCTCTTGGACTTTTCTTCTTTTCCGCTTCCTTAAGTATCTTACTTACATTCTGGCAAGTAGAAGAACAATTGAATAATTCTGATTCCCTTAGAAGCGCTGGTGGAGAACTTGGTAAATTACTTCATTTAAGCCTAAACAATTTCGTTGGCGATTTAATAGAGATAATAGTAGTCTTGATTCTACTAGTAATTGCCTTCTCTTTGATTACTGGAACTACATTAGAACAGATTAGAGATTTTCTAGAATCTTCCGCAAAAGGAGAGGATAAAGAAGAAAAAGGTTTTGACTTGCTCTCTCTGTTTGTCAAGAAAGGTTCTGATGATGACAAAGATGTAGAAATCATAGAGGGTGAGCCAATGATTGAAACTGCAGACGAAGAACAGATGAGACTAGACAATGCTCTAGCTCAAGATGTTAATGTGGTTCAACCAGTAGTCGCTTCTACAGATGAAAACTTTGACAGTGCCGCTAGAGAGGTACCAAACAGCAATACCGAAGATAGAGAGCCTCAGAAACCTAAATATACCAATTGGGAATTCCCTCCAGTAGATATCTTGCAGGAAGCAGAAATACAAAAACAGAACCAACAACTCTACAAAGACAAAGCCAAAGTTATTGAGCAAACTTTAAAGAGTTTTGGAATTCCAGCAAAGGTAGCAAGTATCTCTGTAGGACCAACTGTTTTGAGATTTGCTTTAAGTATTAGTACCGGTATTAAGGTATCTAGAGTTAAGAACCTAAGCAATGATCTAGCCTTAGCACTAGCTTCTCAAACATCCTCCGTAAGAGTAGAATCTCCTATCCCTGGGACATCATTTGTCGGAGTTGAGATTCCAAATCCTACTCCAAACTTCGTATATATCAAAGATATGATTACTAGACTTCGAAATGAGCCAGATAAATATGAATTACCATTAATCTTGGGTAAAGATATTTCAGGAAAGACAATAATCCGAGATCTTGGGAAAATTCCACATCTTTTAGTTGCAGGTGCTACCGGTACTGGAAAATCTGTAGCCATTAACTCCTTAATCTCTGGATTGCTTATGACAAAAACTCCAGATGAAGTTAAATTCATCATGATAGACCCTAAGATGGGAGTAGAAATGGCAGCATACAATGGTATTCCACATCTACTCAATCCAGTAATTACAGATATGGAACTCGTGGTAAACGCCCTGCAGTGGACCATAACCGAGATGTTCAAGAGATACAGACAGCTAAAACAGGCTCACGCAAAGAAACTTTCGGAATACAACAAGAAAATGGGATATGTCGCTATGCCATACATAGTAGTAGTAATAGACGAGATGGCTGACCTCATGCTCTCCTGTGGTGCAGATGTAGAGGGTAAAATTCAAAGATTGGCACAGATGGGAAGAGCAGTTGGTGTACACCTCATACTGGCAACCCAGAGACCTACAGTTAACGTCATAACCGGCCTCATCAAAGCAAATGTTCCTGGAAGAATGGCATTTGCAGTAGCAACAGCCATGGATTCAAGAGTAATCCTAGACGATACAGGAGCAGAAACACTCCTTGGAAATGGAGATATGCTCTTCAAGGATCAGGCAACACCAAAGCCAATTAGAGTACAAGGTACATACACATCAACAGAGGACAACGATGCAGTAATCAATGCAATTAAGGAAAAAGTTCAGGGAGAAGAGATTGAATACTCCGAAGATTTAGCACAAGCCATAGAGAAAGGACCACAAACAGATGGTTCTGTAAACGGAGAAGAAAGAGATCCAGATTTTCCAAAAGCACTTGAGATTGCAATCCTAAACAAACACATCTCTGCCTCTTTCCTACAAAGAAAAATGAAGATAGGTTACAACAAAGCTGCAAGACTCATGGATCAACTGTATGAATCAGGAGCAATCGGGCCAGTAGATGGTGTAAAGCCAAGACAGGTGCTCGTATCTTCTGCTTCCCAAATACTTGGAAAGAAAAATAATGACGAAGACAGGCAATAAGTAGTAGAATTGGTCATGATTACAGCAGGTGAAGTATTAAAAACAAAAAGAGAATCCATCGGGAAGAGCCTAGAAAGCGTGTCAGAAGACACAAAAATTCAAATTCGTTTCCTTAAATACATTGAAGATAACGACTTTTCAAAGTTCGACTCTGACGTATTCTTAACCGGATTCATAAAAATATATGCCCAATACCTTGACCTTGACTCCACTAAAGTCCTAGCTCTTTTTAGAAGAAGTAAACCAACAATCAAAAAAGGAGATCCCAAAACTAAAAGCAAACCATTGTTTAAATTCAAGAAATCTTTCCTTACTCCCAAATTCTTCATATCTCTTTCTGTTACCCTCTTTCTTCTCCTTGTCATAGGATACATTGGAATACAGATATACAACTTCCAAAGTCCTCCCAAATTACAAATAACGCAACCACTAAATGACCAGACAACAACATCACAATACCTTACTGTAAAAGGAAAAACAGACGCTGATTCATCTTTAGATATAAATAGTTCACCAGTTAAAGTAAATGATGATGGAACCTTTGAGAAAGAAATAACACTTAACGAGGGCATAAACATAATAACAGTCAAAGTTAGAAAGAACAGTAATACAATTTTGGAATCAACAGAGGTTCTTAAAGTAACATATACCAAAGAACAAGAGCAGGTTGCCGAAGAAGAGAAACCACAAACCAATACTTTGAGATTAGAAGTCTCAAATTCTGTAGCATGGATAAAGCTAGATATAGATGGACAAAACAAAATATCACAGAATGTACAACCCTCTAAACAGGAATTTACTGTAAAACAAAACTTCAAAGTAACCACAGGAAGGCTTGCAAACACCAAGATCTTCTTCAATGGAGCTGCTGTTTCCTGGAATAAAAATACCACCACAGGAGTTGCAGATATATCCTGTGAAATCATTAATCAGTCTCTTAACTGCAAATAATCCACTTTTGATGATATAATCAGCTAAAGTATGGATCAAAACAATCAGATAGAAGAGATTAAGAACCGTTTGGATATAGTTCAGGTTGTAGGTAAGTATGTTCAATTAAAACAGGCTGGAAAGAATTTCTCCGGACTATGTCCATTTCACAAGGAGAAAACCCCCTCATTCATTGTTAGCCCTGATATCCAACGATACAAGTGCTTCGGATGTGGAGAAACAGGTGATATATTCAACTTTGTACAGAAAGTAGAGAATATTGATTTTGTAGAAGCTCTTGAGAAACTAGCAAAAGAAGCAGGTGTAAATCTCCAGAAGTTCGAGAAAGACAGTAAATATAAAAGACTTGAAGATATTAACTATCTTTCCACGAAGTACTTCTACAATCAACTCAAAGCCTCTGACATAGCACTAAAATACGTACAGGACAGAGGATTCAATGATGATTCTATAAAAAACTTCGGTATAGGATACACACCAAAATATCCCGAACTCCTAGATTACATCCAGAAAAACACGAAATATTCCAAACAGGAGTTGCTTCAGTCAGGACTTTTTGTTGAGAAAGAAGGCAAATTAAGAGAGAAATTCCGAGATAGAATTATGTTTCCCATTAGATCATCCAGCGGAAAGGTCATAGCCTTCTCAGGAAGAGTACTTCCCGGAAATGATTGGGGACCTAAATACATGAACTCTCCAGAAACTCCATTGTTCCACAAAAAAGACAATCTCTTCGGTCAATATGAATCAAGACAAGAAATTAGGAAACAGGACCTAGCAATACTGTGCGAAGGTCAAACAGATGTAATATCTGCACATCAAGCAGATATAAAGAACATTGTTGCACCACTTGGTACAGGAATAACCAAAGAACAGATAGAAAAACTCTCTAAATTAACACGAAACTTCCTTTTCTTCTTTGACAGTGATAGTGCAGGATTTAAAGCAGTAATAAGAGCATTTGAACTCTCCTCAGAGCTTGGTGTCTATCCATATGCAGCAAGTCCCTCTCCATACAAAGATATAGATGAACTGCTTCAGAAAGATAAGAAACTCTTTGAAAAGAAGATTAAAAACAGAACAGAAGCATTTTCTTTCATACTTTCCACATATATTGAAGACAAAGACATAAAAAAACTTAACAACGTAACTATTGTAAGACGTTTTGTCGAGGAACTACTTTCCTTCGTGAAGGATTCTGTCATAAAAGCCCATTATATCGAGAAAACTCGTAAAATTACCACCATCGATATCGGCCCCCTTTTTCGTGAAAGGTCTTACAATCAAGAACGACCTAGGAATAAGCCCTCAGAGAACGTTCCCGTGAAAACGTTGGAAGAACGGCAAGAATTGATATACCTGAAACTGTTGTTATTACTTGATAAAGTGCCACAAAAATATATTGTAAGACGAAATTTACTAACATCGGCGAAGGCAGAAAAGATACTTTCTCTCTTCTCCTCGAAAACTGGCTTTACCAAACAAGAAATTTATGCGAAGCTAGAGAAAGATTCAGATACAAAGGAATTGCTCGAAGAACTAATCTTTCAGAATACAAAGTTACCAAGTAGCGAGGAAGAGATATATAATGAACTAGATCAAATCATTGTAAGACTAAAGAAGAATTTCTACGAGAATCAAAGAAAGGATTTACATACAAAAATCGCGGTAGCAGAAGAAAAGGGAGAATTTAAAGAATCTCAGAAATTACTTAGTGAGTTGCAAGATATAAATAAAATATTAAAAGAGATTGAAGATGACTAAAGTTACAGATTATGATTTTTTTGGATATGACTATACTAACTACTGGAAAGACAGAAGATATGAGAATGAATCGGAGAAAATGCTTCTTTCCAAGATATTTCATAGTAAAAATGGTAATTGGTTCCTGGATATTGGTGGTTCTTACGGAAGATTAACATCCACATATTATGGTAAGTACACAAACCCAATCATTCTTGATTATTCATTACAAACATTAATCAAAAACAAAGATATTCTAAGAACAAAATACCCGAAAATTCAATTAATCGCAGCAAATGCATACAAATTGCCATTTAAAGACAATATTTTTGATGGTGCGCTCATGGTAAGAGTACTACACCACATTGAGAAGCCCTCTACATATTTCAAAGAACTATTTAGAACTATGAACAAGAACTCCTACTACATACAGGAGTTCGCAAACAAAGTACATTTTGTTTCAACTTTAAAGGCACTTCTCAGGCTTAATTTCAAATTCTTTTCAAAAGAACCATACCAGCAACCAACAAAAGGTAACTTTGAAGGAACAAAATCTGGAGAAGAGGCCATATTTTTCAATTACCATCCAAGATATGTTAGAGAATTACTCGCCAAGAATGGCTTCATTCTAGTTAAAAAGCATGGATGCTCATATATTCGATCTGCTTTCCTGAAAAAAGTAATTGGAGAAGAGCTAATGCTCATGAAAGAGAAAGTCCTTCAAACACTCCTCTCGTGGAGTAATTTCCCACCAAGTGTTGTGTTCGAAAGCATGGTAAAAAAGGAATTAGCAGAAAACACAATACATACTTCACAATTGGAAGATATTCTAGTTTGTCCAGAGTGTAAAGGCGTTCTTTCAATCACAAATAACGAAGCGAAGTGTAAGAAATGCTCAACAACATTCCTTAAGAAGGATGATATCTGGGATTTTAGGGTTAAATAGATGGAATTAAAAAAATCATTAGGTCAAAATTTCTTTGTAAACGAGAATCTGGGCAACCAGATACTTTCACATATTTCTAAAGAACCATGCCCATATGTAGTAGAAATTGGTCCTGGTGCTGGTTTTTTCACAATGAAGCTAAGAGAGCTTGGCAAAAAGCTTTTAGCTATTGAGAAAGACAATCTCTTAGCAGAAAAGCTCGTTGAACAGGGAATCAATGTCATTAATACAGATTTCTTAGATTGGGATTTTAAAGAATTAGAGGGTCAAAATGTAATATTTTTTGGTTCTCTCCCCTACAATGTAAGCAAACCAATCATTACAAAAATAATATCTTCCAAATACTTCACCAACAACTGCTATTTCATTGTACAGAAAGAAGTCGCAGAGAAATATACAGCAAGAGCACCAGAATCTAATCTTCTTTCACTCAGAGCTCAAATATATTCAAATTGTAAGAAATTAATAGATATTGGTCCATCTTCTTTTAGACCATCACCAAAGGTAAATAGCTCATTTATAATGTTTTCTCCAACAAATAAGGATTTGGACATCAACATTCCTGCTTTTGAATCCTTTTTAGAGAGATGTTTCAATCATCCTCGAAAAACGCTAAGAAACAATCTAAGAAGCTACAAATTTAATAGTGATTTTGACAAATTATTAGAAAAGAGACCTCAACATCTCTCTTTGGAAGAGTATTTACAACTCTTTAACCACAAGAGCTCTGTTCTGGTATAATCTATGATATGAAAAAGAAGAAGATTTCTTCTCAACGAAAAAAAGAGGACAAGAATACCCAGTTAGGATTAAAAATTAAAGAACCTTTTAAGAATCGCTTTTTCAAGATTAAGGGAAAAACAGACTCTCTTTTAACACAATTAGAGGTCAGAAAGTTTTTGAAAGATCTTTTCTTCTGGTTTGTTTTAGTTATCGCACTTCTCATGATTGCCTACCAGATATATATAATAGTAGTAAGTTTGAATAGTTTACCCTCCATGCTTCCAATACTAAGATACAATATTGAAGCTTCTGCGAAATTAACCTCAAAAATATATCTAATTCTTTACCCCTCCATATCCCTTATCTCCCTTGTAACAGCGGTCTTTCTTTCAATAAAGATATATAACCGAGAGAAATTCTTGACGAAAATACTCCTCCTTACCTCTTTGTTGTGTTCTATCTCTATGACAATATCCTTAATTCAATTAATCAACAATTTTTAATGGATTTCTCGTCTTCAAATATCTTCTTACAGAAACTCCTAACACATTTCTCGGATTTTATCTCTAGTGATTCATATTCTAAGTATCTAGATTTTTGGCCAATATTACTTCTCGGGATTGGTGTTTCCCTTGTATTGACGCCATTAGTTGGCTATCTCGCACAAAAGTATGATGTCACTTACAAACCTTTCTCAAAAAGAAAAGAGAAGGATTTTGACAATCCTCAAAAGGCTATGCATGAAGGTATAACCCCCTCTTTGGGTGGATTGGTTATTTCACTCTCAATATTTGTTGCTATATTGATATTTTTCAAACTAGATAGCTTTACAATTCCAATATTAATCGCTCTTGGGATACTAATAATTGGTTCTTTCCTTGACGATGTCCTTAATCTTCCTGCAAAAGTACAGTTCCTTTACCAAATCTTGGCTGCACTGGTAATTTCTTTCTCCATTATTAATCTTACGAACATATCTTTTTTCAACATTGAGCTTCAAAGTCTTACTTGGGATTTCTCAATCTTTCATATTCAACAATCCTTTGTATTTCCTGGCGATTTGATCCTCTTTGTATGGATTTTAGTCTGTATTAACGCCGTTAAGTGGACAGCTGGTTCTCCAGGTATAGTGGAAGCAAACTCTTTAATTATCTTTGCCTTAATATTTGTAATCGCCCTACGAGAGAGTGCCATTTTCTCTTCTACATTAAGTATTCTCGCAGTAGGATTACTCATGGTCCTTGTAATATTCGCATTTCCTCATCAAAAGATTATGAGTGGATCTTCCGGGAAAACAGTATATGGCTTTTTAATATGTATACTCGCAATAATTGCTGACAGTAAAATGTCTACAACACTTATGCTCCTTGCGCTTCCATTAATTGATTTCATTTATGTCATTGTAAAACGACTCTTTATATTAAAACCAAAAAATCTCCTAAATTTACTTCGCATTAACGATACAAATCATTTACATCACCAATTGTTAAAGTTAAATATTTCAAGAAAACAGGTTGTTTTGCTTGAAATGTCTGCAACACTGTTGCTTGGCTCCTTTGCAATTCTAACTACTGGAGCTATCCGATATTTTGCTTTAATACTAGGTGTTTCTTTGGGTATTGGCTTTGTGGTATTTATAAATATAAAAGCATCAAGAAAGAAAATTGGAAATGAGGATGAGAAATCTCCCGAATCCAAGTATTCATATTAGTCTTTAGTGGACAAACAGAGTGCTCTTCCATATAATTTAACTGATGAGAAACCATAAAACTGCCATCATAATAGTAGGAAGCGTAATTCTACTTTCAATTCTTTTTTACTTCATTCCAATTAACAGCATAATTGGCTCTCTTCCAATCATTAAACGCTTCTACAACAACACTACTCTAGAGATAGTTTTACAAAACGGAAAAGCAAAGATATGGATAAATGGAAAAGAGTACGGAGAAACACCACAGGAGATAGAGGATCTCAAGGAAGGAGAATATATCATTGAATTAGAAAAGATTGCTTCTGGAGAAACTTTTTACAAAAAGCAAACTTTCAAAATACCTCTTTACAAGAATACTTCTTCTAGGATAGATTTGGGGATTGGGCCAGAAGATATTCTACACGGAAGCATAATATACTACTCTCCAGAGCCAAAGATCTCTAATTCAGAAGGTTTCCTTACAGCTACGAGCAATGCTGACAATGCCAAATTGTTTGTAGATGGAGAATATTTAGAAAATTTACCGATTACAGAGGTAAAATTACAAGAGAACCAGTACCAAGTAAAGATTTCTGCCCTTGGATACGAGGATGTTGAAATACCCCTAATCATTAGAAAAGGATATTTACTTAACCTAAAAGCTTTCAATTTCCCTATACCCGTTAATTTTGATAATGTAGAGGATACAAATGAGTAATTCTGCCCTAACAAAAATTAAAAGCCAAACACCAGTAACCGTCATAGTGCATGGTGGTTCAAGAATGGGTTATCTCATTACAAAGACCCTTATAGAGCAAGGAAGTCACGTAATTATCATAGACAGATTTAATGCACAAACAAGAGGATATATCTCTGAGTTAAAGAAATCCAAGAGTGTAGATTTCTTCGAATTTAAGGGCATGGAGGCTCTTTTTAAGAACCTCAAGAGATTCGATTACCTTTTCTATCTTCTAAATGAGCATCTCGCACAAAAGGATTTTGACAGTAAAGAATTCCTTCGAGAAACAGGATATCTTGATTTAACACTAAAGAATGCAAGAAAAAACAATGCGAAATTCTCTTTAATAACCTCTCTTGCATTAAACAGAGAGCTTTCAAACAGAGTAAACAATTCAAAAGTGGCATCTCCTTCCCCATATTCAAACATTGAACTACAGAAATATTGCGAAACACTTGCGGCAGAGTTTAAAGACAAAACAAATTTGAATATTAGGATACTGCGAATTGGAAATCTCCTTGGGAAAGGAATAACACGAATTGACAACGATACCCTACATAATCTTCTAAAAGATTCTACAGAGAAACCACAAATTACCATTAAAGGAGAAGGATTGGATTTGCATAATGTAATAAACGAGAACGATGCTACATATGGCATCTTGAAACTAACTTTCTCTGACAAAACGAAGGGTGAGGTAATTACATTGGCGAACAAGAATAACTACACAACTCTTTCCATGGCCTACAAACTACTTGAATTAAATACAGAGGCACAATCCATCAAATTTGTAGAAAGCGAAAATACAGAATTTGTAATACAGGACCTGTATGTCCCAGCACCTCATGCATCAAAATACGGATGGTTGCAACAGGTATCTCTTGAAGAGTCTCTTGTTGAACAGATTCAGACCTACTACGACAGTATAAATAAGAAATGGAATATGGAAGGAAAAGAAAATCTTGAGAAAAAGGCCCGTGGAAGTGTAAAGATATACAAAACTTCACTGGGAAACTTTGTCTCTAAAATTCTCTCACCAATTAAGAAAATCTTCTCAAAAAGAGATATTGATAGTTCTGAAATACCTAAATATGCCGGTATCTCGGTCTTAATAATTCTTTTGACATACTTCATAATATATCCAATTCTTGGGACATTAATAGGACTCGCAATAATTTCTTCTTCAACAAAAAGTATTAATGACTCCATTCTTGATTTAGATACTTCCAAAGCAAAGAAAGAAGTTGTAGTTTTAGACAGAAATATCGATAGGGTTTCTGGGACATTAAGCAATCTAAAATGGATATTCCAAGTAACTGGGCAACGTGATTTTTACAATAATTCAGTAGAGCTAATCCTTGGTGCCCAATATGCTGTAGATGGTGCTTACGGGCTTTTAGATTCAATTGAACCATTAGCCTCATACATTAAAGATTTCCAACCTGCAGTTGATATTCAAGGATCACTCCCCTCTACCTCAAGAGAGTATCGCGAATACTTAACCGCAATGGAAGCAAACCAGTACAAAATCGATGATGCTACATACAAGATTTCTCTTTCAAACGACATCATTGGCAATATCAACACCTCAGTATTTCCTAAATTCTCCCAAGATAAAATCCTTAAGATCAAAGAATTAACAAGCAACCTCAACTCTGTGACATCAGATTACAAAGAGATAATTACTTTCCTTCCAGACTTACTTGGTGTTGATGAACGAAAAAGATACCTCATACTTTTGCAAAATGAATCCGAAATCAGAAGTACTGGTGGATGGTTAACAAGTTACGGTGTAGTAGGGATAGAGGGTGGACAGGTAAGGGAGCTTTTTGTCGATGACATTTACAATGCAGATGGTACGTTAAAAGTACAAGGTAAAACTTTTACCGCTCCTAAATCAATGCGGGAAGCTCTAGGATTAAAAACCTGGAATTTTTCTCTTGTTAACTGGTACCCAGATTTAACAGAAACATATCTAAATGCCCAGCCATTCATCAAAGCACTCGGAAAGGGAGACGATTTAGATGGGATCATAACCATAGATATAACCTTTGTACAAAAATTGTTAGATAAATGGGGTGGTATCGAAGTACCTGGAGAGACAGAGCTTGTAACTAGCGAAAATCTTTACAGCAAGATATTTAAACTGCATGAGAATTTCACACCAGGGACAACACAAAAAACAACTTTCCTTGCAAATCTCGCTAATGAAATAATACAAAAGTTACTTTCAAAGAATATCACTGATCTAATATCTCTTTCTGACGTATTCGGTGAATCTTTGGATGAAAAACACTTACAGGCATCATTTAAAAACAGAGATGCTTTTAATTTCTTCAACTCAAGAGCATGGGCAGATTCTTTAAATTCAAAGTACAATGAAGCACCAATCGCTATTGACTGGAACTGGGGTGCAAACAAAGCCAATCTTTACCTTGAGAAGAATTATAATCTCCAAATAGATATTAGAGATGAAAATACAATTATATTTAAATATATAATAGCAACAGAGAATACTTCGGTGAATCTTGTATACCCACAAGGGAAATATATTAATTACCAGAGGGTATATATCCCATCATATGCAACAGTTCTTTCTGTTAAAGGAATGGATGGGAATAAATATACAGCATACAAAGAAAGTGGATTTAAGGTATTAGGAGGATGGTTTAATACAAATATTAGAGATGTTAATACCTTGGAGGTTTCTTACCAATTAAAGAGGACACAGGAGAATGCCTCTTTCCCCATCATCAAGAATGGGGACAACATATTACTGACAATAGACTTGTTTAAACAGCCAGGGGAGAAATCACACGCATACACATTGGATATCACATATCCATCATCATGGAATATCGAAGAAGCAGATAGCCTAAATGCAATACAAAACCAACTATCAAGTAGATTCGAGCTAAACAAAGACACCTCTTTCGAGATAATCTGGAGAGAAGCAAACTAAATTAGTACTTTTGAATTCTTTTTCAGATACATATAGATATCCAGTATCTCTTGTGCAGAAGTCTCTCTCTGTTGAGCAAATTTACTAATTTCCTTAACAGACAGATCTGTATTCACAGGTACTCTGTGGTTCATTCCAAGTGGAGAAATAAAGGTAGCAATATGCTTTGATTTACAATTATGGCATGAAAAGTGTATAATGCTGGATATTCCGGTTCTCTGGAGTATATTAACATCTTCTACTACAAATGGAGACCCACACTTATCGCAAAACCTTGCAATTGTATCTATAAAAAACTGTTTTTTGTCGATTAAATCGTCTTTTTTATTGTCCATATATAAAATTATACCATAACCAAAACATGACCGATAAAAGCAAAGCAATCAGAAACCTCGTAGACAAAGGTAAAGACCAAGGCTTTCTTACTCAGGAAGACTTGTTAGATATCTTTCCAACAATCGAGGAAGATGTAGAATTGCTCGACGATATCTTCAAATCTCTTCAAGAAAATGAGATTGAGGTACTAGAACCAGAGGATACATTGGAAGCAGTGGTAAAGGAAGAATTAACTCTTGAGAAGAAGATTAGAATACTTAAAACTATTCAATCTAGCCTTTCAACTGATGCAATTAGATCATATCTTTACGAAATTGGTAGAATTCCTCTTTTGACCGGTGAAGAAGAGGTTATCCTTGCAAAAAGAATTGAGAATGGAGACAAAGAAGCTGGGCAATTGTTAATAACCGCAAACTTAAGACTCGTTGTCAGTATTGCAAAGAAATACAGTAAGAGTGGTTTGGAGCTTTTGGATTTAATCCAAGAGGGAAACATTGGATTAATGAGAGCTGTTGAGAAATTCGACTACAAAAAAGGTTTTAAATTTTCTACATATGCAACTTGGTGGATTAGACAAGCAATAACAAGAGCAATTGCAGATCAGGCTAGAACAATTCGTGTACCAGTACATATGATTGAAACAATTAACAAATTCAACAAAGTAAACAATACCCTTACAACAAAGCTTGGGAGACCTCCTTTAGATGAGGAGATTGCAAAAGAAATGGATATTGAGCTAAGTAAGGTAGCAGAGATTAGAAAGATTAAACAGAATCCTGCACCACTTTCTACACCAATAGGGGAGGAGAAGGATAGTAAGCTTCAAGATATTATTCCAGACGATTGGTCTCAATCACCAGAAGAATTTGCAACTGCAGAGTATTTAAAAAACCAACTTAAAGACATATTGGATACCTTACAAGACAGAGAGAGAAGAGTACTTTCTCTAAGATTCGGACTTGAAGATGGAGTATCCCGAACACTTGAAGAGGTAGGAAAAGAATTCGGAGTAACAAGAGAAAGAATTAGACAGATTGAGGCAAAAGCATTAAAGAAATTGAAAGAGAAGTCAGCACAACAGAAATTAGATGATTATATTGATTAATTACCCTCTGTTAAAACTGTAAATTCGGATGGCGAAACAGGAAAGGAATTATCTGTTCTTGAGGTTATTTTTTCTAATTCCTCAACATCAAAATCAGGTCTCAATGTTTTGGTAAGTCCCTGTGCATTTGGATCTACATCTATACTACTATTCTGGTAGTAGATTGAGCCACCAACCCATGCCAAAGCTACTACTCCTAGTAGAATCAGAACAATTATAGATTTTCTTAACATCTCCATATCTTTTATTCGTAAAAATTACTATTTTCTATCTGATATATTCTCATATTTATACCGAACGTTGTTAATCCAGCTTTATCTACCTGGCTAGAGTAGGATACAGATTCAACGACAGGATACATTGGCATGCCCTCAAAATCTTTAAGAAGATTTATGAGATTAACAACCCTTCCCTTTACTGTGACTCTCAATGACCATGGGACAAGATATTTTGCACTAATTTTATAGTTCTCATTCTTGTCATACTTATCAAAACCGACACTTCCAAGTGCGTATCCATTTCTAGATACTACAGATTCAATATTTGCGAGTAGTAAACTGAAATTAGCATTTGCAGGGTATATTAATTTAAGACTTGTGAAATTAGCTTTTTGCTCTGTATATTGCTTATCAAGTTCTGTTAGGGTAGAAATCTTCTGTGTAAGTGCCGTATCAATTCTCTCCTTCTCTTTGATTTCCTTGTTTATTCTTGAAATCGTTAAAATTGTTGGCCTTATTGCAAGTACCACCAATGCGATAGCAACAACTACCGTAACAATAGCAAAAGCATAGCCCTTCTTCTTCTCGGGAGATTCTTTTATTATCTTAATATATTCTGTTGTGTTTAATCCTTTTTTCTCCATTATTCTTCCTCCTCATATAAAGAGAACGTTGCCCTTACATTAATCTCATTTGAATCCTTAGAGATTGTGAATCTAACATCATGGTAATCGGTATTGCTCTTGAGTGCTGACTCATAGTTTTTTATGGCATTAAGATTGTTCGCAGTAAAGAGAAAAGACACCTTCCCTCGTGTGAAAGAGAAGTTCTTAATTTTAAGAGAAGATGGGACCCCATTTATTAATTCACTAACAGCGGTAGAATTAATCTCCTGACCTTCACGAATCTTCTGTACATCAAAAAGAAGAGATTGGTAATTGTCGAAAAGTACGGTATTTTTCTTCCACGTATCATTAGAGAGTAGGGTTACCTTACTGTTTACCTCTTCTGTTAGGTCATTATTTTTCTTGTCTAGTACAAACCTAGAGATAAATACACCCAAAACAATAACCTCTACGGCAATTAAAAGGTACTTACCAACCTCTGTAAGCCACATATATGCGTTTGACCATATATCAGTGGGAGAATACACAGGTTGCAGGAAATCAATAGATTGTGGTTGTTTTTCCGATTTAAACATTTGGCAGTTTTAAAATCTTTTCTAAATTAGTATAGCATAATACACATATACAAATGTATTATCTGCTCTCTATTTTAGGGAAAAGAATTATTGTTTCTCGGGCATTGAGATACTGTACTGCTTTAGATGCACTCTCTGGAATGATTGGGCTGTACAGATGTATTACTTTGGCAAGAAGGTAACTCAGATTGTTGAGAATTTTCTCTGCTTGTTCTTTTTCCTTGGTCCAAGGTTCTTCCTTGGTAATATATTTGTTCCCATAATCTGCCAATTCATCGATTTTTTCTCCAGCAAGAGAGATTTCGAAATTTTCGTATAGCTTCTCGGCATCTTCTACATATTTATCTACTACTTTTTTAATTTCATCCTCCACCGATTGTTCCTTATTAATTTCTACTTCTTTGCTGTTTGCAAGATGTATTGTCCTGTTTAGAAGATTTCCGAAGTTATTTGCTAATCTTGAGTTATACATATTGATAAGATCATCTTCTTTATATGCACAGTCTCCGTATGTCGTTATTCCTGTTAGCAGGTAGAAACGCACAATTTCATAACCAAATTTAGCCTCTTGGTCGAAAGGAGAGATTACGTTCCCAATTGTTTTGGACATCTTTGTACCATCTGGTCCTAAAACCATACCGTGTACAAGAAGTTTGGAGGAGTGGGGTAGTCCTGCACTTGCAAGCATTCCTTGCCATATTGCACCCTGGAATCTTAAATTATCTGGACCACACAACTGTATCCCTGGCCACCATTCGTTTAATCTTTTTTCATCAGTACCAAATCCAACAGCATTTACATAGTTAGTGAGAGCATCAAACCAAACATAGAAGACCTGCTCTGGATCATTTGGAACTTCTATCCCCCATGGGAGATTTTCTTTTAATCTTGAAATACTAATATCTTCAATTTCTGCAATTATCTTTCTCAATTCAGGAATCTTTGATTCTGGTTTGAGGAAATCTTTGTTTTCATCGAACCATTTAAGTAAAGGTCCTCTGTAATTGGATAGTCTGAAGAAGTAATTCTCCTCTTCTTTAATCTCTGGGACTGTTTTGTGGTCAGGACATTTACCATCTACTAGTTCTTTCTCTGTCAGATATCTCTCGCAGCCTATACAATACCTTCCAGAGTATTGCTTCTTATATATATCTCCCTTTTCCTCACACTTCTTCCAAAATATTTTTGCTGCATCATGGTGTGCTGGAGTAGAGGTTC